>JBGVLR010000290.1:0-4086 GCA_045124375.1 Acetatifactor sp. | reverse complement strand
ATGAAGGACGGGAAAGGCGGCGTCCAGACGAATCTTCTGCATAGCCCCCTGTCCAAATACCAGGAGAGCCGATTCGCTTCGGTTCGGCAACACCACGGCGGGAGTGCAGATTTCCGGGTCAAACCAAGTGTCATTTTTGATATTTTCAATCGGCCCGGTGTAGGAATACCAGTCGCCCATTTTTGATATGCCGACCATTACCGCTTCATACTTGCTGCTGTCCATATTCTGAAGCACAGCGGCTGCGGACTGGAGGGACACGCTATACTCCGGGGAACAGCCGCCAAACAAAACAGCGATTTTCAATCTTTTCATTGCTCTGCCTGCCTTTCTGCCAAATATTCCTCCAAGCACAGCCCTTTTTCATACATCTCTGTGGCGGCCTCAACGCCAACATACCGATAATGCCATACTTCCTCGGCAACGCCCGTGATGTCGGTTTTATCTCCAGGGTAACGGAAGATAAAACCGTATTTGTAGCTGTTTTCTTGCAGCCAGAAATAAAGATCATAGGTGGCTCCGTTGATGTCCACGGCTAAACCAATTTGATGTTCACTGTATCCGGGAACAGATACCCATTGCTTTGCCAGTTCCTCCGCTTCGCTCTGGGAATTTCCCTCTTTGCGGTATCCAGCCACTTTGTCGTCATAGAGCTGCTGCTGCTTTTTCTGCGTGCGGTAACCGGATACGACCATAGGCAGTTGATCCCAATTTCCTTCCTTTGCTGCTTCCAACATCTCCATGAGAGGATCATAGATGCGTTCATCTACTTTCTCACCGCCGGGCACCTCTACCAGTTTTGGCTCGTAGTTTTCGGGGATCGCGTTTTCATAGTTTACCAACACCAAGTTCCAGTCGGTGTCATCATTTGCTGTCTGCGTGTTTTGGGGTGAGCTTTCATCCAAAAGGCCAACTTGCACATCATCAGGCCCCTGCGTTGTGGTGTCGTTTACTTGGGAATTTTCAGGTGATTCTTTATCTCCAAACAATGTGAACGCATATACACAAACAGCCACGACCAGAATGACTGTGGCAATACTTCCCCAAGGAAAGCGCCTCCGCCGCTGCTTTTGCCTCCGGCGATGACCTTCATTGGGAACAGGCAGCATTTTTTCTTCCATCATATAAAGCCTCCTTTCTGAAGGGGAACAAAAGCGCCCCTGTCAGCATTTATTGTACTGAACAGCGGCGCTTGGAACTTTAATATGAAGTTGTTTATTTCCTAAGAAAATCCTAATGTAAGGGGGAGATTTTACTTATGTTCTATCCAGCGGCGGTCCGCAGCTTTGCATCGGACAACACTTTCCCTCTCATATGATATTTGTCAACAGAAATCTGGATTTGAAATGTGTAGGCGGTGTTGTTTTTGACCTTCAAATCCAGCCGGCCTTCCGCCACCGCCGCGTCAATTCCTTGGGGAAGGCCGGGCGTATTGCGGTGAAGGTCGATTCCATGTGTATGATGTTCTGTAACGGTCAGCGGAGTATCCTTCCCATCATTTCGCTCCTTTCGGTGATTTGTTTCATAAAAGAGCAAATCCATGCTCCTGTCAGTATCATTCTACTGGACAAGAGCATGGATTGTTTTAATAAGAAGTTGATTGATTCCTAAGAAAATGCAAAGAAATTGCTAATTTGACAACGGCAAAGAGACTGTAAATGTAACCACATGATTTTTGCTGGATGCGCTGATTGCCCCGCCATGCAGCGTGACGATCTCCTTTGCTATGGCTAATCCAAGCCCTGTGCCGCCTGTATCAGAGGAACGAGACTGATCTACCCGGTAGAATTTATTGAAAAGAGACGCCAATGCCTCATTTGGAATATCTTCGCCGCTGTTCTGAATCCGAATGATGACTTCATGTTCCAATTTTTCTGCGGAGATCACAATCTCGGTATGTGGGAAGCTATACGATGCGGCATTTTTCAGAATGTTGTTGAATACCCGTGCCAGCTTTTCCGGATCGGCTTCGATGGTCAAGTTCTCGTCAAGATGCAGGGTAACGGTGTTTCCCCTGGGAGCCAAAACAGGAGACAATTCATCCGATAGTTGGACCAGCATATAATAAAGGTCGATGGTTTCCTTGGACAAGGTGATTTTCTGAGATTTATATTTTGTGATCTCAAAGAATTCATTTACCATCGTCTCCAGTCGGTAGGCTTTTTCCAACACGATATGAACCCGCGCAGCCCTCTGCTCAGGGGGCATATTCGGATCTTCCTCCAACAGATTGAGGTATCCAATTACAGATGTGAGTGGGGTCCGAATATCATGGGCCAGGTACATAACCAATTCGTCTTTCCGCTGTTCAGCCAAAGCGGTTTCCATTTTTCGTTCTGCTAAAGTTTGTTTTACAGAGTTTAGCTTCCGCTCAAATGGCAGCATTTCCGGTGACAACTGGATTTGCTTTTCATCGTCTGCCAGCAATGACTCTATCCCTTGATTGACCTCTCTGAAATAGCCGGTAACCCACCGGAAAATTCGTACCATGAGGACTGTAAATATTAGAAGAACGGCCACAGCGAAAAAAATTTCTTTATTACCTCGAAAATGGTCACTGTAATAATAAAATGCTGCTTCATGCTTCATGTCGAATACGGTTTCCAGAATCCATACAATCAGATCGCCAATTCGCTGTTTCCAGATGAAAAGATACAGCCCCACCACCACAACGATAGAGGTAATGACATTCATGCAAACTCGTCGAATGAGTTTGGATTGAAAAGCAAAGTATTCGTCTTTTTTATCAACTTTCAATTTTATATCCTACCCCCCATATCGTCTTAATGAATCTGGGCTTGTCCATGCTATCTCCCATTTTCTCCCGCAGGTGGCGGATATGAACGGTGATGGTGTTGTTGGATTTGCTGTAATACTCGTCCTGCCAGATTTTGTGAAACAAATCTTCTGAACTGACTACATTCCCGGTATTTTCCAGAAGAATACGCAGGATCGAAAACTCCGTAGGTGTCAGCACCAAGGGCGTTTCCCCCAAAAAGCAGGTATGTGCCTTGATATTCATTGTCAAGGAACCGCAAACAAGATTATCTTCTGATGCGGCAGACGAGGTTTCACCGGTATCAGAATGAGCAGGATTGTACTTTTGATACCGGCGAAGCTGAGACTTTACCCGTGCAATCATCTCCAGAGGGCGAAACGGCTTTGTAATGTAATCATCCGCTCCAAGAGTAAGGCCGGTAATTTTATCAGTCTCAGCATCTTTGGCTGTCAGCATGATGATGGGGTAGGTATGATGTTCCCTGATTTTCTTGCATAGAGTGAATCCATCTATGTCAGGAAGCATAATATCCAAAATTGCAAGATCAATGGGGGTTGTTTCAATGCAGTTAAGGGCTTCTTGGGCCGTATAAAATTTGAATACAGTGTAGTTTTCGTTTTTCAAATAGACTTCTATTAAATCCGCAATTTCTGTTTCGTCATCGACTACTAATATTTTATTAGACATGAAGTCACTCTCCCTTCAAAGAGTATATATTTATTATATTATATTATCAAAGTCAAACACAGCACATCCTTATTATTTCATGAGAAAACATTAAGATTTTCCTAATTTCTCACAGATTGCAATATCTTGGGGCTGAATTTTGGCAAGTTAAGAAACCCCTTGATATATTAGTCGTATCTGTTCATCTCTAAGCTATATTATATTTCGTTCTTATT
Organism: Acetatifactor sp.; assembly: GCA_045124375.1. Classification (GTDB taxonomy): domain Bacteria; phylum Bacillota; class Clostridia; order Lachnospirales; family Lachnospiraceae; genus Acetatifactor. Next base: position 405 of record JBGVLR010000290.1, on the reverse strand, counting down.
TATTAAGCAATGATTCGCCTATTAAATCAGGTCCACAACCAGAACAATCATGCTTGTTTACCAGTATAATAAGGTCATTCCACAGCCGCAACCGGCACGATAAAATATTGTTGACCCATTCTTCCTATAATCTATCTCTCTTTTTTCTTCCGTCTCCGAACTTCTTCACTCAAAATACTTTCTACACACCGATTATTTTGCTCGCCTCTCGCATTTCAAAAAATCGTATATTATCTTCGTCCATAGTCATAAAGTATTCATAATTCTTATTCATCTACATATTTATGTATTGTGGTTTCCTATAATATTTAGTGACTTTAATACTGTGACGGTTACATTACTACCATATAGGAATCCTGAGAATTAGCGCCTTGGTGGATGAACCATCCCCACATAATTTTTTGT
>JBGVLR010000289.1:0-4579 GCA_045124375.1 Acetatifactor sp. | reverse complement strand
TGAATACGCAAAAACGCAGCAAGTTCGTTCAAAACCTGCTGCGTTAGATAAACCGTATTCACATATTATCAGATAGTTTTTCGTGTGTCGTAGAGATTGCTGCTTTTTCTCCAGTACCAATATATCACAGATATTATCGCTTGTCATCAGCAAAGACCTGCCAATTTGTTTACACCTTTTTGCCACATAAAACAAGGACCGGGAGTGCGACTGCAAGCGATACCAGCACGTCTGCATGTATCCCTTGGGCGCAGCCACCTCTCCCGGCAATCGATTCGAAGATCTTCACCGATTGGGGATCCCTACTCCTTCTTTCGCGGATCCGTACCGTTCCACCGTCACCCGACGGTGTCAAACGGTGGGCGCACTTCCACCGGGACGGTAGCCTGGGTGCTTGATCTTGCCTTGTAAATATTATAGCACAAGTGTTCGTTTTCGTCAAATGCGCTTCATTTTCAAAATGAGTCTGGGAGACTGATTTCGAAAACTTTCTGTGAACTGTTTTTCAACCCGGTGTCTGTGGCTTCAGACCCATAGAGCTTTCTCTCCCCGCCTTCACCATGGCCGGGCCGCGTGTTACGGAAGTACCATTGTACCGCTGCTGCGTCATCGCGTTATGCAGTCGCAGCCTGCATCTCAGTGCTCGTGGATTTGTCGGACTAACAGATGGATAGCCGCTCGACAGCAACGGGATGTACCGGATTGGATCGTATGAACTTGTCAAGCTGCACGGGTTTTTTCTCCCTCTACTAATAAAGAGCCATCTCAAGCACAAAAATCTGACACTTTTCAAGAATTAGTCAAAATTTTTCTGCTCCTTACTATCTGTCTAATTACACCGTCCAGCTCATCGATCCGCAACATACATAATGAAAATATAGGTATTATTTTTCAAATATAGTTTTCGGTGTAGTAATTACCCTTCTACTATTAAAAAGCCATTAGAACCGCGACAACCTGACACCTTCTAAAATTAATTATTAATGAAACAGAGGCATCTGTTTGTCAACCGATGCCTCTGTTTCATTATGTACTGGGTTACGCAACATCATTTGTTCGCTTATCTCTTAATAGAGGGCGCAGGCCGCCCCCAAATAGCCTGCGCCCATAGGAGGAGGGGAATGAATTCCCCAATGAAAAAGCTTTACACAAATCTTTCCAGACAGTTTTAACCTATCAACATAGCCGTATCAACGTTAATAATTGAACGGTAGCAAGGAGGTCAAACCAGCCTCTGTGCCAACAACTTTTGAATTTCATCTAGTGTAGGCATTACACGGAGTGCGCCTTTTCTGGTGGTAACGATGGAAGCTGCCGCATTTGCAAACGTGAGCATTTCTATTAACTCCTCGGCGCTATACTCCCGAAGCTCTTTTTCAAGCACTTGATGAAGAATGCACGCACCAAAGGTATCACCTGCGCCTGTCGTTTCGATGGTATCTTCACGAATAACTGCGGGAACAATCGCTTTGTTATGTCCCGAAAACGCTATGCTTCCATCCCTACCAAGGGAAACAAGGATTAGCGATATATTATAACGTGCTTGTAAGAACCGCACGCCAGCTTCATAATCTTCCTCGCCTGTAAACCACTGGATTTCGTTATCAGCAATCTTTAGGACATCGCACTTAGAAAGGCCGTAAGCTGTCTGTTCTTTGGCATTGTCAAGGCTGTCCCACAGCGGTTCCCTCAGATTTGGATCAAAGCTGATAATTGCTCCCGCATTCTTTGCGATTTCAATAGCTTTCTTAGTTGCTTCCCTACAGCCTTCAGCAGTCATAGATAGGGTTCCAAAATGGAATACTTTGCAATCAGTCAGCAAATCGGTCCTCAAGTCATCTATAGACAGCATCATGTCTGCGCCTGGCTTTCGATAGAAAGAGAAGTCTCGATCTCCTCCCTCAAGGGTATGTACAAAAGCTAGCGTTGTATTTACTTCGGTGTCCTTCAGTAGTCCGGAAGTGTCAATTCCAACTTCCTCAATCGCTTTTTCCAGCTGATTCCCAAACATATCGTTGCCTACTTTTCCGATAAAGGACACCCTATGTCCTAAACGGGCCAGCATAGACAGCACATTACACGGTGCACCACCCGGATTTGCTTCAAACACCGGATTGCCCTGAGAACTGATTCCATTTTCCGTAAAATCTATCAAGAGTTCTCCAAGTGCCACAACATCAAACTTCTTACCCATATCTCCGGACCTCTCTTTCTTACTTGCAGCATGCAGCTTTAACCGCAGGAGCAATGGAAACGTCCACAGTGCTATAGGGAATAAGCACCGCCTGCAGCGCATGATAGATATCAGATTTTCCGGGCCAGACAGTGCCAATTACATTGTTCTCTTTGTCCAGCTGGTGGAACCAGGAACCATTGACATGATCCAGCACTTTTTCATCCAAATACTCCATAAACGAAGCATAATCCTCAGCATACTTTTCTTTTTGGGTCACACGATAAAGAACAGCTGCCGAATTAATTGCTTCTGCAAGAGTCCAGTGCATTCTGTCATGAACAACCGCGTTTCCTTCCCAGTCTGTTGTATATACAACGCCTGGTGCTCCATCACAGTTCCATGCATCTTCAATTGCTCTGTTGTACAGGTTTTCAGCAATCTCAATATACTTGTCAGCACCTGTTCCTTCTTTGTAAGTCGAAAGTGCCCACTGTGTGATCAGTCTTGCCCATTCCAAACCATGGCCCGGTGTTGCACCATAAGGCTTGAACTGATCATCTGGCTTTTCCTTATTGCATTCCAGGTCCGCAATCCAATTACTGGAATAGTGTTCTGGAATTCTGTATTTGTTGTTGCAGGCCCAACCAATGACATGGTCAATAATTCGGCCCGCTCTGACTCTATACTTCTCATCAGCAAGCACATCGGCAGCAGCAAGGAAGGCTTCCACCGTATGCATATTTGCATTCAGACCTCTGTAATCATCCAGTACGGTGAATTCTGTGTTCCATGTATCGCAAGACAGGCCTTCCTCTTCATTCCAGAATTTCTCATCATACACGGCCAAGGCCTCGTCCAGAAGTTCTTTCGCACCCGGTCTTCCTGCCAGAAGTGCAGACGTTCCGGCAAGAATCACAAATGCATGGGCATAGCAAGCCTTATTGGGAAGAATTCCTCCGTCTGCTGTCACACCGGCATACCAGCCGCCATTTTCGTCATCGTGCAGTTCCCCGCGAAGTCCTTTGATTGCTGCATCAACCAGCTCTTCACTGCCTGCATAGCCTAAAAAGGAACCGATGCTGTACACATGAGCCATACGGCTGGTAATCCATGTTTCGCGGGGCCTATCTTTCCACGGTGTTCCATCGTCTCCAAGATAGTAGGCACTGCCACCATGAGAGGGAAAGCGGTGGCCAAAGTCAAGTAGGCCTTCCCTTATTTTCTCCAAAAACTGCTTATTTTCTGCTGAGTTGATTTGGTACTTCTTATTCATACTGTCCTCCATAACATGATTACGAATGTGTACACTCCCTGCTGAAGACATTTTTCCGACATCATTCATTCTCTATAACCACCTTTACAGTGCTTCCAAATAGACCACCCCGGGAATCGCTCTGATTCGTTCCAACAGGACAAGATGCTCTTCTTTTTTCTGAGATTTTAGAGTAGCCACAAATGCCCGCGTATGATCTTTCAGCGTACTGTCTGGTTCAAATTGAATACCTTCCACCTGAAGGTCCAAATTGCGGATTCGCATAGTAAATTCGTTGATTGGCACCGTATTAGTCAGTTCGATGTAGACATCCAGTAAGCGGATCTTCCTGTGCACACGGTGTTCCCAGCGCTGCATAATAGCAAGGATGGTATAAATACCGACAAAAGCGGTAAGTGCAGCTTCATAAAAACCGATACCGAAGGCAAGGCCCACTCCTGCGGAAGCCCATAGACCAGCAGCGGTCGTAAGCCCCTTAATCTGATTATGCTTTGTAACAATAATCGTCCCAGCACCCAGGAAACCAATACCGCTAACAACCTGCGCTCCCAGGCGCATAGGATCACCAGATCCGGTAAATTGATATATATACTGATTTGTCAGCATTATCAAACAGGCACCAACACATACCAGCATATAGGTTCTCAGACCAGCTGGTCGATTTTTCATCCCCCGTTCTAAACCAATCAATCCGCCTACAACAATCGCCGCAAAGATTCGTACTATAATAGATAAAAATGCTTATCGACTTAACTCAGCACACCACAAGATGTAGCAACCGCTCTGACAAGTCGCAGGAACACCTGATCTCCAGTCATGCGGCGGTTGAAGCGGAAGCAGAACTCATCCAGATATGATTGCAGCTTGGTGCATCTGCCATGGTAGGTTCCTAAGAGTAACGTTTTCAGATTACTGATTGCCTTGTGCAGCCAATGCAGATCGCCGACTTCATACTTCTTGGGTTCCAGTTGTACGCCATCCAGTTTCAGATAACTTCTGTACCCATCACATTCGACTTTGGTATCTGGAGCAAAATACTGGTCAGCAATCTGCTGCAAGGTCTTTCCCTGGATGTTATCGACTACCTTCATCCGTGCGTATAAAGCAGCACCGTTGGCAGATTTGGACAG
>JBGVLR010000288.1:0-45339 GCA_045124375.1 Acetatifactor sp. | reverse complement strand
AACAGTTCAGACGCGCCATTCGCAAAATCGCGCCTGCGGCGCTCTCCGTCGCTTCGCGACTATTTTTGCTCATAATCTGGCGCTCAGTACAACCCTATACGTAAGCGCAAAATCATGCGAGCATGATTTGTGCGCCTACGTATAGGGTTGTCTGAACTGTTACTCTATATATCAATGCTTCCCGTTTCATGGAGGAGACTGCATTGACATTTTCTCAACACTATATTATAGTGAAAATAACTTCTTTTTCAGTCAAAAATAGAAGGGAAATCTATGGAATCGTGCAAAAGGAGAATTTATGGAAGTTACGATACAGGATATTACAAATTATATTGATTTTCTGATGCGGGATCAGCACCTGAACGTTGCGCTGCATGGCGATATCGTAGATCACGATGAGCTTGTAAAATATAATATCCACCCTAACCCATATTGTTGGTATATCAAAGTAGATTGTCACGGATGGAGTACCTGTATGTTAAAACAGCAGGCGGTGATGAAAAAATGTGAAGAAGGCTCGTTCTGCGGTGTCTGCTATGCCGGAGTAGGAGAGTTTGATTACCCCGTCATGTGTCAGGGGAAAGTCCTTGGATACGTCTCTGTCAGTGGCTATAAGAATATAGATGGTGATGTTGCTGTTTCCAAGCTGCAGCATTATGCACAGAAAAATAATCTGAGCTTTGACTTGCTGGAGCAAAAGCGTCAGCAATTATTAAAGGATGAAATGCCTGAGAAGAAGCAACTGGATACCCTGCTACATCCCCTTATATTTATGCTGGAAGCCTTTTGCAGTGAATACCGCAAGGAAAAGGGGGCAGAAGCGGAAGGATTAAAATATGAGGTTTTTAAATATGTGATCAATAATTATACGAGAAAAATAACCATGCAGGAGCTGTGCAAAGAATTCCACTACAGTGTATCTTCCTTAAGTCATATGTTTAAAAAGCAATGCGGCATGAGCCTGAATGCCTACATAGAACATTTGCGGATGGACAAAGCAAAGCTTTTGCTGGAAAATTCAGATCTGTCTATAACAGATATTTCTTATATGCTGGGCTTCTGTAATCCAAATTATTTTTCAGCAGTGTTTCGCAGAAAATATCATGTTTCTCCGAAAGATTACAGGAGAAAGTAAGGGCAGCTTTTCGACTGCCCTTTTATAAAGCAACTATTTTGATTTGACCGGTGTTCCTTCACAGTCCTTGCATCTGTCAAAGCCCGGATTAAAGGCATAGAAGTTTCTGCTGTCCAGACGGTCCTGGACGATACGCAATCCTTCACCGAATCTCTGGAAATGGATGATTTCGCGCTGGCGCAGGAACTTGATGGGTTCGCATACGTCGGGGTCATCGATCAGACGAAGAAGATTGTCATAAGTGGAGCGGGCTTTCTGTTCTGCTGCCATATCTTCCACAAGATCAGTGATCACATCACCTTTCACCTGGAATTCACAAGCATTGAAAGGAATTCCGCCGGCTGCCTGGGGCCATACACCAAGGGTATGATCGGTATAGTATGGGGCAAAACCGCTTGATTCGATTTCTTCCATGGAAAGGTTTCTGGTCAGCTGGTGTACGATGGTTGCAACCATTTCAAGGTGTGCAAGTTCTTCCGTACCTAAAAAGGGGTCATTATTGCACACCCTTCAAATAATTTTCAACATTCATATACTCAATTCTATTTTCCAATATTGTATCTTCGCCACGATACAGTACGCATCGCTTAGTAATGTTACCAAATCGTTTACTTGTCTGATTTCGCTTTTCTTCATCAATCAAATACTTGGTCTGAGCTGGAACAATCTGGTTACTATGTTTTATTTCGTAACATTCACAGGTATTTTCCTTAGAATCATAAATTACCATATCGTACTCGCCAACAGAGAAAGTCAGTTTGAAAACTCGCTTATTCTTTTTGGCAGATTTGAATGTTTCCAACAGAACAATTTCTTCCATCATACGTCCACGTACTTCTTCCAAAATATGTTCAGAAACAAGCGTCTTTTCCTGTTCACTTAATGAAGAAAATAATTCATCTTTAGCTAAAGAGTGTACAAGTGCCTGTGCCTGACAGTAGCGCATGCCTGGTTGTGTGAAGATGATATTTTCTAATGGCTCTGCACTTGGAATAATAGTTTCATTTGGCACATCAACAATTAAATCAAGTGCTTTCAAGTATTCTTTGATTTCTTCCACATGGGCATTTGTGATACCTATAGATTGGTCTTCTTGATTACGAATCTCAAGCAAATCCATAAGACGTTTTGTTACTGCTTCTTTATCGATTCTATCTAAAATGTCAGTACGACGTTCTGGATCACGTTCTCTTCTAAGAACATCTGCTGCAGAACCTAAATCATGCGATTTAAATTTATTGATTAAAATTCGAATCAAAAATCTATGGTTCATATCTTCGATAATTCGATTAATCGCACCGGTCAATTCGCCTGCTTCATATAGTGATTGCAAATGTCTGAAATATCCGCCGTCCTGACAACAACTCAAAGAATGCTGAATGTTTTTGCAGATGGCAGTATCAATGTATCTTCGAGTGGATTCATCATCTCGGAAAGAAGCGTCTTCTGCATTTACATCTTCGTCATCAAAATCTAATTCACCGGCACGGAGTGTACCGCCATAACGAATGTATTCATCAATGCTATCAATTCCAAGTAAACGACTGTGTTCTCTGAATGGAATAAATGTTGTGTGAATGGTAACTGCACGGTCATATAGTTCTTGATGAAGAGCAAACCAGAAACCAAGGGAATCTGTTCCAGACAAAACGATTTTCATTCCCTGTGTAGCATAGATATCTGAAAATAAAGCAGCAGAGTCAATGAAATCTTCCATCAATGTGACTTCATCAATAAACACATTTTCATATCCCAGTTCCAGTAATTTTTCTAAGTCACGATTCATTGCAGCCATAGTGTCGGTTCCTTTGGCTTTAATGTATGCAGTCTTTGCAACTTGATCTGATGTCATTTTCAAAACAGCCTGACGAAGCATAGTCGTTTTGCCAGTTCGACGCAAACCAAAAAAAAGACATACACGATCTGTTGTATCACTATTCAAATACTTTTGGAGTTGTTTGAAACAATCACGTTCTTTCCAATTTCGTACACCTTTTGTCATAGCAATAAGACGATTACCGATGACAACAGATGTTTCAAATTTTGTCGGTGCTGGTATATCAACAATATCAAGTTTTTTCAATTCACGTAATTCATCTTGTAGTTGTTTGCGACGTTCTACCCCTGCAAAAATCTTTTCTCGTTCGTCTTTTTTGATATATTTGCTTTTGCTTTTTCCGTTTTCTGTCCATTGTAAATAAGGTTGCTCTTTGCCTTTTATTTTCTTGATGTTAATAGAACCTTGTGGCAAAATAGCAAGTTCATTTTCTAATTCCATAATTCGTTTGTTAATCTCCATTTGCTCACCTCATTTCTTATAACCCATTATAACCCATTTTTGAAAATATATCAATGGGTTATAATGGGTTATCTTGTCGAAATGTAGATTGTGTATTCCAGTCTGCTTTGATGGCGAAAGTCTTCGTCAGGAAAAGGCAAAGGAAAACATGAAATTGTACAAGCAGTTAACTGGGAAATAACACAAAGTGCCCAAGCTTAGCGAATAAGTATGAAGTAGGAAGGAGGTCAGCAACATGGAAGATGCGGCTGTTTTACAAACAATCGAAAACGACCGGGAAATTCGTTGGGATTCAGATAGTGAATTTCTATTTGAATATCAGAAAGCCATGTTGCTGGCGCTCAAGGAACTGGGGACTTTGGACGAGATGCAGTATCGATATGCGGAAGCAGCATTGAAAGAACAGCTCCGCACATTCGTCAAAAAGAAACTTTCATGCAATATTATATCCGGAGGTGAGACAAATGATTAAAGTAGCAAGTTATTGTCGTGTTTCCACTGACAAAGACGATCAGGCAAACTCTTTTGAATCTCAGCAGAGATATTTTAAAGAATATATCGACCGACAGCCCGATTGGGAATTATATGAAATTTATGCAGACGAGGGTATTACTGGTACTTCCACGAAGAAGCGTGTTCGATTCAATCAGATGATAAACGACGCTCACATGGGTAAGTTCAATATTATTATCACCAAAGAAGTCAGCCGATTTTCCAGAAATATCTTGGATACCATTTCTTATACCAGAGAACTCAAAACATTAGGCGTTTACGTTATTTTTATGAATGATGGAATCACAACTTCTGACCCTGATGCGGAGTTGCGCCTTTCTATCATGGGTTCTCTTGCACAGGAAGAAAGCCGAAAAACTTCTGCTCGTGTGAAATGGGGGCAGGCTCGTCGTATGGAACAAGGTGTGGTTTTTGGTCGTTCTATGCTTGGATATGATGTGAAAGACGGAAAAATGACCATCAATCCGGAAGGCGCAGAAATAGTCCGATTAATTTTTCATAAATATGGGAATGAAAAGAAAGGCACTTCTGTTATTGCCGGAGAACTGCGTGAAGCAGGCTACAAAACATATACTGGCAATTCGAAATGGAACAACACCCATATCATCAAAATATTAAAGAACGAAAAATACGTAGGCGATTTGGTTCAGAAAAAGACTATTACGCCGGATTATTTGACACATGCTAAAAAGTATAATCATGGCGAAGAAGAATTTATCTGTATTGAGAATCATCACGAGCCTATTATAGACCGTGAACTTTGGAATCTGGTGCAGGAGGAACTGGCAAGACGTAATCTTCAAGCCGATTATGGGAAAGGTCATTCCAATCGTTACGTATTTTCCGGAAAGATAAAATGTGGCGAATGTGGCGCCAGTTTTGTCTCCCGACAGCGTAAACGCAAGGATGGTTCCACTTATAAGCGTTGGGGATGTTTCACGGCTGCAAATGAAGGGCGAGTGCACACAGATTTACAAGGAAATGTGGTTGGGTGTGACATTGGAAAACAGATTCGAGACGAACTTGTGATGAATATGTTACAACAATCCCTACGAACAATTCAAATGGATAAGAAATGGATTGTAAATAACGTAACCGCTATTGCAATGGATGCAATTACCAACTGCGAAAAAGATGACTTTGACTTAGCAGAAAAACTTCAATGTGAAATAGAACAAATTATAAAAAAGAAACAGAACGTGCTGGATGCTTTCTTTTCTAAAAATATTACCAAGGAGGATATGCGAATGATGAATGAACGATATGACAAACAAATAAGCGAATTGCAGGAACAATTGGAAACTGTTAAAGCCAAGAAGCAGATTCACTATGAAACAAGCTCATTGAAAAGCGATGTACGAAAACAGGTAATGGATATGATAGAAGGTCTGACTGAAAGCGAAATCTTCTATAAAAATGTGTTAGATCAGATGGTCGTCTATCCAGACCAGCGAGTTGAGGTGAAATTAAATTTACTTCCACAGAAGTGGATCTTTGTTATCCGGAAATTATCTGATTTGAACCAAAGTGTGTGCATTAACAACCCCTCATTACCGATATCCGTTAACAGTCCTGCCACCTCCCTGTAAGGTGTGGCATAACGCTGTGAAAGATATCGCATACTGGCACCCATTTCTCCATCGGGACCGCCGTATTGAGAGATGATGACCTGAGCCAGCTTGGCATTGGGTTCCTTGATGTTAACAGGAAATTGCAGTCTTTTTTCGTAAGTCCACATATCTTAACATTCTCCTTCCCATGGAAGCGGAGCCATGCCCCATCTCCATTCTTTTTCACTATTTGCATAATCTTTGGTGATGGGGAAAAATCTTTCGGAGAATTCCTTTACCATCTGGTTTTTGATCTTGTTATAATGGTTGAAATATTCCATGGCTGTCCGGTCGAAAGGATGGGTGTCCAGGTACAGCATCAGATCTACCAGTACGAAGTCGACAATGCCGATGTCATGAAGCATTTGGTCTTTTTGACTCATCAGACACATCTCCTTCCTGTGAAAGGTTTATCCAGTTCCGGGAAAATGGTGCCTGCATGATAGGCCTCATCCAGGTTATCATAGATTTTCTCGAAATGCTGCCACGGGACATAAGCCATACCAAGAGGATATTTATCAAAGTGTTCATCAAAACGATAATCCTGCATATGATTTCCTTTCATAAATTATGAAATTGGTTAATATTATAGTATGTAAGAATCCCGAAAATGTGCTACAATAAGGCGATACAAAAGCCGGTCCCGGTGTAGTTTATATTGGTGCCATTTATAAAAAATGGAAACGATAGATGCAAGTTTGATACACATTTCCTGCAAAATGTATGTAACACAATTGGAGGGAGAGATTGCTATGCTGAAAATACTGGTGGCAGAGGACGAAGAACCGATTTCCAGGCTGATACGTATGAATCTGACAAAAGCAGGATATCAGGTTACCTGCGCTTTTGACGGGGTGACGGCAGCAGACTTAATGGAAAGTGAGCACTTTGACCTGGCACTGTTGGATATCATGTTGCCCGGTATCAATGGCTATGAATTGATGGAATATGCCCAGGATTTAAAACTGCCTGTCATATTCCTGACAGCCTTGGGAAGTACCGAGCACAAAGTAAAAGGGCTTCGGATGGGGGCTGACGATTATCTGGCCAAGCCATTTGAAATCGTGGAACTACTGGCTCGGGTGGAAGCGGTGCTTCGCAGATATAACAAAACAGAGACAACCATAGAAATTTTTGATGTGGTGATAGACACTGCATCGAGAACCGTAACCCAGAATGGGAAGCAGGTGCCGTTAACTATCAAAGAATTCGACTTACTGCTATTGTTTGTGAGAAACCGCAATATAGCCCTGTATCGTGATACCATATATGAGAGCGTATGGGAAGGGGAATATGCGGAGCAGAGCCGTACCGTGGACCTGCATGTACAGCGGCTGAAGAAAAAGCTGCACTGGGAAGAACATATTGTGGCGGTGTACAAAGTGGGATACCGCCTGGAAGGATAATCTGAATGAGATTTGCCGATAAACTCTTTTTTGCCATGACGGCACTGATGACGATGATATTTACCATATTCGGAATCTGGATCATGTCCTCTTTCTTTCAGGAGCTTTTAGACCGAGAGCTGGAACAGGGAAGTGTGGAGAGCCAGATGTTTCAGTATGTCTTTGAAATGGCATATAAGGGAGTGCCGCAGGAATATGGAGGAGAATATGCACTTCGCTGGGCTGCGGAGTCTGCCATCGGAAATCTGGCCGGGGATGGGAACAGCTATTATGTTTTTACAGAGGAGTATGAGCCTGCTTACGGAACCTTTACTGCCTCACAGGCTGTGATCAAAGAGGGACTGACTAACATTCAGAAGCAGCTGAATGAAGAAAATGGCTATGGGAGCCATGTGGTGGTGCAGGGAAATGCATATTATTTATTATCTTCCTGCAGAAGTGTGAACAACGAGAATATCATATATCTGGGGGTTTGTAAGGATATTTCCTCAATCTATCAGTATCGTGAGGTCCTGATGAAGCAATACCGTTTTGTTCTTGCACTGCTTCTGGCAGCCGGTACAGTATTGATTTTCCTGCTGTCCAGGTATATTACAAGGCCCATCGGCAATCTGAACAGGACAGCAAAGCAGATTGCAGACGGGAATCTGACCAAGCGGAATCACAATGATTCACAGGATGAGATAGGTGAACTTTCCCGTAATTTCAATCGAATGGCAGACGCACTGGTGGAGAGGGTGAAAGAGAAGGAACAGGAGGCTATTCAGAAAGAGAGGGAGGCAAAGCAACAGGAGGATTTTACGGCTGCCTTTGCACATGAACTGAAGACGCCGCTGACATCCATCATCGGTTATGCCGATATGCTGAGCACCATTCAGATGTCGGAGGCAGAGAAAAGCGAGGCGGCATACTATATTTTTACACAGGGAAAAAGGTTGGAGAGTCTGTCTCACAAGCTTCTTGAGCTGGTCAGCCTGGACAAGGCGCCTCTTGTAAAAAAGCCCATCAATACCAGAGATCTTGAGGAAAATATCCGTAATACCATGCGGCCTGTCTTTAAACAAAAGCAGATCAATGGAAAGGTAATTCTGGAAAAAGCCAGAATCTACGGAGATAAAGATTTGTTATTGTCACTGCTATACAATCTGTTAGACAATGCGGGTAAGGCGGTAGAACCCGGCGGCTTTATCCTGTTAAAAGGCACCAGAATGACAGAAGGATATGAATTTAAGGTGGTAGACAATGGCCGTGGGATTCCCAAGGAAGAGATTGAAAGGATCACGGAAGCTTTCTATATGGTGGACAAGTCCAGGTCACGGAAGGAAGGCGGCGCGGGAATCGGTATGGCACTTTGTAAGAAAATTGTCCAGCTTCACGGCGGAACACTGCAGATAGATTCCAGACCGGGAGAAGGTACGGTCATTAAGATTACTCTGCCGCAAAAGGAGGAAGCGTGAGAAGGAAAAGAATTTATATCATAAGTATAGTGATACTTGTATGCATGGTACTGAGCGCTTTCTATCTGCCGGGTGAAATTTTGAAACTACAGGATACCAGGTTGTTAAAGGACTATGATTTCAGGGCCAGAAACGGTATCAATTATGAATCAGTCGAACTGCGATATATGACAGACAGGACAGAACGTCTGGATGCGTTTGCCAAAGGGATTGAGGAAGGCAGACAATATTATATCGTTGCTTCAGAGGAACAGGCTGATAAGGAAGAAGTTCTGGTCAATACATTTGAAAATGAGCTGGCTTACCTTTTGCAGGCAGTTGGCATCTTGTGGGGGGATGATGAGCTGTATGAGAGCAAGAATCTGACAGACTGGGATTATTATCTGATCTACAGCAGTGATACCGAAAATGGAGTGATGATTCCCTGCTGGTATCTGGAACTTACCATGATCGGTCAGAAGGTTCGGGTCTTAATCGATGCCGTGGATGATACTATTTATTACATGGAATGTTATAATTACGGAATTTGGGAGCGCTATCTGGCAAACCAGAAAATAGACGAGAGTGTATGGTATGATCTTAGTTATGATTTATTGTCGTTAAAAAGCTATTATGGCAGTTATACCTGGGACATGAAATGGGCCCAACTGTCTCAATATTCTATTTTAGAGAACAGCAGCGAAATTATCAGTGAACTGCCATATGACAATGGTGTTCTGACACTGGATGCAGGATTTCTGGAGGAAGAGGATGGAATGTATGGCATCTGTATCGGAATAAAGGAAATATCTGAATTACTGCCACGGGAGAGACGGGGGACTTTCAGGCAGACATCTGAATGAAGATAAATATTGAGGAGAAAGTATAACGAGTAGATAATTAATAGAAAGGGATAAGGAAGAAATGGCAGCAGGTGAAAACAGAGGGCAGAATACGCAGCATTCCAAGCAGCATCGTGATCAAAAGAAACGGAGCAGTTATTCAGTCAGAAGAAAGAGATATCTTCTGGAAAATCTGGTGAAAACGGAGATTGTGATCGTCACTGTGTTAGTGGCCTTTTTCCTGGGACGTAAGACTGGATTGGATTCTGCAGCGAAAACCATGATGAATGATACAACGGTGAGCAGTTCACAGGTACAGTGCAGCGGTCAGCAATATGGCGCGGAACAGACAGGGGCAACAGTAGGGCAGATCAGTAATTCAAAAGATAATCAGTCCGGTGGTGCCGGCGAACTTACAGCAGAAGAAAAGCTGGAAAAACTGGAAGAACTGTGGGACGAGCATCCGGAACTGATCCTGGTAAACAAAGACTATAAACTGCCGGATGATTATGAGGTGGAATTAAAGAAGCTTCCGGACGGTACAAATCGGGCATCCGTGGATGTCTATGATGCGCTGGTTGCCATGCTGAAGGCAGGAAGAAAAGAGGGATTGAGCTTTGAAATCTGTTCTTCTTATCGTTCCGTGGCACGTCAGGAAGAACTTTTGGATGAAGATATCGATGAACTGCGGAAAAAAGGATATACATATCAGGAGGCTTATGAAGAAGCAACAAAGGATACTATGCCGCCCGGATATAGTGAACATGCAACCGGATATGCGTTTGATATCGTAGCTTTAGATTATCAGATGCTGGATTCCAAACAGCAGAATACAGAGGAGAGCATATGGCTCAGAGAGCATTGTGCAGAGTATGGTTTTATTCTCAGGTATCCGGCAGATAAGGAGGAGATTACCAAAATTACTTATGAATCCTGGCATTTTCGATATGTAGGTCTGGAAGCGGCAGAATATATTATGGATAATGAAATCACACTGGAAGAATATCTGGAGGAATATTTGGCAGGGACTCTGGATATATATTGATAACAGTGTACAAAAGCATCCGTCTGAAGGATGCTTTTTGTTTTGGAGTGAGTCTGTTTTATGGATACATTAGCAGGATATCTGCGAAAGATTGATGATATAATCTGGGGGCCCTGGCTTTTGGGACTGTTATTGGGCACGGGAATCTTATTGATGGTCCGCATGAAATGCCTGCCTCTTCGCAGACTGGGATATGCGCTCAGGTGTGCTTTCGGAATAGAGCAAGATGGTAAAAATGCAGAAAAAAGTACGAAGGAGGGAGCAATCTCTCCTTTTTCGTCATTGATGACAGAATTGGCTGCAACCATCGGTACCGGTAACATCGTGGGGGTCGCTACGGCAATGGTACTGGGCGGGCCTGGGGCACTGGTCTGGATGGTACTTTCTTCCTTTATCGGACTGGCACTGAAATTTGTGGAAAGTACGCTGTCCGTTACATATCGTATCCGAAACGAAGCAGGAGAATATTGCGGAGGTCCCATGTATACGCTGGAAAGAGGGTTCCCGCTCAGACGAATTGGCCATGTGTTGGCAGTGGCATTTGCGATATTTGCGGTGCTGGCTTCCTTCGGGATGGGCAATATGACCCAGGCTAATTCCATCGCTTCTGCAATGGAAAGTACTTTTGGTGTGAAGCCTGCTCTGACCGGATTATTTATCACCATTGCAACGATATTGGTAGTATTGGGAGGAATCGGTTCGATATCCAAAGTGACCTGTGTCATGGTTCCTGTGATGGCAGTTTTCTATCTGTTTGGAGCATTGATCGTCATTATTGTTCATTGGAAGAATCTTCCTGCGGGAATTGTGACCATATTTGCCATGGCCTTTTCCCCTAAGGCAGTGGCGGGAGGCGTAGGCGGTCATCTGGTGGCTTCCATGCAGCAGGCGCTGCGCTGGGGCGTATCAAGAGGCGTCTTTTCCAACGAAGCGGGACTTGGGGCAGCGGGTATCAGTGCGGCAGCAGCCCATACCGATGACCCCATCAGACAGGGATATATCAGCATGACAGGCGTATTCCTGGATACTGTTGTTATCTGCAGCGTAACGGGGCTGGCGCTGGTTTCATCCGGTGTCCTCGGTATGGAAGACGGAAACGGAAATCTGCTGACCGGTACGGACCTGACTATCGCGGCTTTTGCCACCACCTTTGGCGACATGGGAGCTTATCTTGTGACGGTGGGAATTGTACTGTTTGCCTTTGCTACTATTATCGGGTGGGCTTATCAGGGGGAAAAGGCATTTGAATTCCTGGTGAAAAAGCAGAAATACTGCATCGTTTATCGATTTTTGTATGGATTTATGTGCTTCATCGGCGCGGTGTGTGCGCTGGATGTGGTGTGGGATTTTTCGGATATCTGCAATGGGCTGATGGCTGTGCCCAATCTGATCTGTGTTCTGGTGATGGCGGGAGAGGTGTGCAGGAACGTGAGCACAGATGGGGCAGTTGCAAAATCCAAAAGAAATTGAATATAGTTGATTTTTTTCGACTTACCATTTCTGCCGGGTTCGACTTGATCAAGCCACGCCAAGAAAACCTCAATAACCGTTTTCCGGTCTTTTACTTTAAAAAACCTGACATATATAGGGCAGTTTTGCAACAGAAAAAAATTCAATCATAATATATATTTCTTTTTTGAGATGTTTACGGTATAATAAGTTCATTGGAAATTTTCAAGAGCTTTAAATTGAATGAAAAGGAATCAAAGATAAGGAAAAGCAAAGGTAATCCGGAAAGGTGTAAAGTAAATGAGTAAGACAATTGACAATTTTTTAAGATATGTAAAAGTAGATACTTGTTCCGATGAGGAATCCCCGTCCATGCCCAGTACCATGAAGCAGCATAATCTGGCTGTTATGCTGGCAGAGGAACTGACTGCCATGGGCGCCGGTGAGATCACTTATGATAAGGAGCATTGCTATGTGTATGCTTCCATACCGGCATCTGAGGACTGCGAAAAAGCTCCTGTGCTGGGCTTTATTGCCCATATGGATACTTCTCCGGCTGTCAGCGGGACAGACGTAAAGCCCAGACTGGTAGAGCAATATGATGGCGGTGACATTGTATTAAATGAGAAGGAAAATATCGTACTCAAGGTGGAAGACTTCCCGGAAATCGGAAAATATGTGGGACAAGACCTGATCGTGACAGACGGAACGACGCTGCTTGGCGCAGATGATAAGGGCGGTATTGCAGAAATTATGGCTATGGCGGAATATTTCCTGACTCATCCGGAAGAAAAGCATGGTAAAATCCGAATCGGCTTTACCCCTGATGAAGAGGTGGGACGCGGTGCAGATTATTTTGATGTAAAGCTGTTTGGGGCAGACTTTGCTTATACGGTGGATGGCGGCGCCCTGGGAGAACTGGAATATGAGAACTTCAATGCTGCCGGTGCGAAGCTCCATGTCTATGGCAGAAATGTGCATCCCGGTTCTGCAAAAGGTAAGATGAAGAATGCCATTTTAATTGCACAGGAATTCCAGAGCCTGCTGCCGATTTTTCAGAATCCCATGTATACAGAAAAGTATGAAGGCTTCTTCCATCTGGACAGCATCAGCGGTACGGTGGAAGAAGTGCGCGCAGACTATATTATCAGAGACCACGATAAGCAGCTGTTTGAGCAGAAGAAGGAAATGTTTTTAAACGCAGCAGCTTTCCTGAATCAGAAGTATGGAGAAGGTACAGTTGTAGTGGACATGAAGGATTCTTACTACAATATGAAGGAAGTGATCGCGCCTCATATGCATCTGATTGACAATGCGGCAGAAGCCATGAAGGAACTGGGAATCGAACCCAAGGTGACACCCATCAGAGGAGGAACAGACGGCGCCAGACTGTCCTTTATGGGTCTTCCCTGTCCCAATCTTTGTGCCGGCGGTGAGAATTTCCATGGAAAATATGAATATGCATGCGTACAGTCCATGGAGAAGATTACAGAGCTCTTGATTAAAATTGCTCAGAAATATGTATAACTGTAAATAGGAGTATGGAAAGAATGAATTTAAATGAAATACAGGAGAATATCCCCCAGGAAGAAACTGCCAGACAGTTTTATTATATGGAAAAAGCTGCGGAGCATGTACACAGGCTGGAGGAAGAGCTGGGCAGGAAGCCTACCTGCTGTGTAACTACCTTCGGGTGTCAAATGAATGCCAGAGATTCCGAGAAACTGACCGGTATTCTGGAGAAGGCCGGTTATCAGGTCATAGAGGATGAAAATGCGGATTTTGTGATCTTTAATACCTGTACTGTCCGTGACAATGCCAATCAGCGTGTCTACGGCAGGCTTGGTGTACTGAACGGTTACAAGCGGAAGAATCCCCATATGAAGATCGCGCTCTGCGGCTGTATGATGCAGGAACCGACTGTCATTGAGAAGATCAAGGAGAGCTACCGATTCGTGGATCTGATCTTCGGAACCCACAATATCTTTAAATTTGCAGAGCTTTTGAATGCGACTTTTGAAAATAAGGGAATGGTCATTGATATCTGGCAGGATACAGACAAGATTGTGGAGGATTTGCCGATTGAGAGAAAATATCCCTTTAAATCCGGCATCAATATTATGTTCGGCTGCAACAATTTCTGCAGCTACTGTATCGTACCCTATGTGCGTGGCCGGGAGAGAAGCCGTAAGCCGAAAGATATTATCAGGGAAATTGAACAGCTGGTGGCAGATGGTGTAGTGGAAGTCATGCTGCTTGGACAGAATGTAAACTCTTACGGGAAAAATCTGGACGAGCCTATGACCTTTGCCCGGCTTTTAAAAGAAATAGAGAAGATAGAAGGACTTGAGCGTATCAGATTTATGACTTCTCATCCCAAGGATTTATCGGATGAATTAATTGAAGTGATGAAAAATTCCAAGAAAATCTGTAAGCATCTGCATCTGCCGCTGCAGTCCGGTTCTACCAGAATTTTGAAAGATATGAATCGCAGATATACCAGAGAACAGTATCTGGAGCTGGCTCAGAAGATCCGCAGGGAGATTCCGGATATCGCGATCACAACGGATATCATTGTAGGTTTCCCGGGCGAAACGCCTCAGGATGTGGATGATACTATCGATATGGTACGTCAGGTAAAGTATGACAATGCCTTTACTTTTATCTATTCCAAGCGTACCGGTACACCGGCTGCCGCCATGGAGAATCAGGTGCCGGAAGAAGTAGTGAAAGAAGGCTTTGACCGCCTGTTAAAGGTGGTACAGGATACCGCCAGAGAACAGGTGGCAAGATATCAGGGCCAGGTTATGGATGCTCTGGTAGAGGAAGTTAACGAGCACGATGCTTCTCTACTTACAGGAAGACTATCCAATAATACACTGGTCCATTTCCCGGGAGACGCATCCCTGATCGGTAAGATCGTGAATGTATCCCTGGATGAATGCCACGGATTCTACTATGTAGGGCATATGGTATAAAGGCTCCATAAGACGAGATGGAAATGGCATAACAGGTACGAGTTATGAAGAAAGAATACACAGGACAAAACGTGTATGAAGCCTTACAGGACCGCCTGAGATTTATATTTGAAGAATTTGATAATATCATTGTCTCATTTTCAGGAGGTAAAGACAGTGGACTGCTGTTGAATCTGACGCTGGATTTTCAAAGGAAATATTATCCTCATAAGAAAATCGGCGTCTTTCATCAGGATTTCGAGGCTCAATACACGGTGACAACAGAATATGTAGAGCGTACGTTTGAGCGCATTAAGGATGAGGTAGAGCCTTACTGGGTCTGCCTGCCCATGGCAACAAGGACGGCGTTAAGCAGCTATCAGATGTATTGGTATCCCTGGGATGATACCAAGGAAGATGCATGGGTGCGTCCTATGCCGAAACATCCCTATGTAATTAATCTGGAGAATAATCCAATATCCACCTATCACTACCGGATGCATCAGGAGGACCTGGCAAAACAATTCAGCAGGTGGTACCGGATGTCTCATCATTTTGAGAAGACGGTGTGCCTCCTGGGTATCCGTGCAGAGGAATCTCTGCAGCGTTACAGTGCCATACTCAATAAAAAATACGGTTATAAGGGAGAATGCTGGATCAGCAAGCAATTTAAGGATGTGTGGACGGCGTCCCCATTATATGACTGGACAAGAGGCGATGTCTGGCATGCGACTTATCTGTTCAATTACGATTATAATCGTCTGTATGATTTATATTATATGGCAGGCTTAAAGCCGGAACAGATGCGTGTTGCTTCACCTTTTAATGACTATGCCAAGGACAGCCTGAATCTTTATCGCGTGATCGACCCGGAAATCTGGACCAAACTGGTGGGACGTGTCCGGGGCGCTAATTTCGGCGCCATTTACGGGAAAACTAAGGCGCTGGCCTACCGGAATCTGTCGCTGCCGGCGGGGCATACATGGGAATCTTATACGAAGTTTTTGCTGGATACCCTGCCTGCCAGACTGCGCAATAATTATTTAAAGAAGTTCAGGACTTCCATTGATTTCTGGCATTTTACAGGCGGAGGTCTGGAAGAGAAAGTGATTCAGGAACTGTTGGATCACGGTTATAATATCAAGCGAAATGGCGTTTCAAATTATACCGTGATGAAAAATTCCCGCATTATTTTTGTGGGCAAGATTCCGGATGACACAGATGATATCAAATCCACAAAGGACATCCCCAGCTGGAAAAGGATGTGCTACTGCATCTTGAGAAATGACCATACCTGTCGTTTCATGGGATTCAACCTGACAAGAGAGCAGCAGAAACAGGTGGATATGCTAAAGAAAAAATACAGTAAGGTTGGTGAATAAATATGGCATCAAAAAGCCCTGTTTATAATGTAATTGCTGTACCGATTGAAAAAGTAGTTCCCAATACATACAATCCGAATGCCGTGGCGCCCCCCGAGATGAAGCTTCTGTATGACAGCATCAAAGAGGACGGTTACACCATGCCGGTAGTCTGCTATTATGACAAGGCAGAAGATAATTATGTGATCGTGGATGGATTTCATCGTTACCGTATTATGCTGGATTACCCGGATATATACGAGAGGGAAGGCGGAATGCTTCCCGTTTCTGTCATTGATAAGCCGCTGGATCATCGAATGGCCAGCACAATCCGGCACAATCGGGCAAGAGGTACCCATGATGTGGATCTGATGAGCAATATTGTGAAGGAGCTTCATGAATTGGGCAGATCGGATGCCTGGATCTCCAAGCATCTGGGAATGGACAAGGATGAGATTCTTCGACTGAAGCAGATTACCGGTCTGACATCGCTTTTTAAAGATATAGAATTCGGAAGAGCGTGGAAACCGGCAAAAGAATTGGATGATAATTTATCAAAAGATTTGGGAGAATGCAAATGAAGGTATTAATGACGGGATTTGATCCATTTGGAGGTGAATCTGTTAATCCGGCTTATGAAGCAGTGAAAGCTTTGCCTGGGGAAATAGAGGGTGCTCAGATTATCAAGCGTGAAGTACCTACTGTATATGGGAAAGCTGCCCGGATATTGAAACAGGAGATGGAAAAGATTCATCCCGATATCGTCATTTGTGTAGGACAGGCAGGTGGGCGTGCAGGCATTTCAATCGAAAAAGTTGCCATTAATTATCGTGATGCCAGAATCCAAGACAACGAGGGAAATCAGCCACAGGATTGCCCGATACTTGCAGAGGGAACGGATGCTTATTTTGCCACACTTCCTGTGAAGAAAATTGTGGCAGAACTGCAGAAAGCAGGGATTCCGGCACAGATTTCTTATTCGGCAGGAACCTTTGTGTGCAATGATATCTTTTATTCACTGATGCATATGGCGGCAAATGAATATCCGGGAATAAAGGCCGGATTTATTCATGTACCTTTCATTCCACTACAGGTTGTAGATAAGGCAAATGTGACCGCCAGTATGGCACTTGATATGATTGTGGAAGCACTTGAGGTGGCTATAAGAGTAAGCCTAGCTGAAGAGTGAACTGTTACGATATGTTTGTTTTTAGAAAATTTATATTTGTTTTGTATATTGACGTGATAAGTAGAATAATTTATACTTATAGACAGTTTCATATTGTTTCATAGCTTATCAGTAACTCGATTGATTGTCTGATCGAAGTTTTAAAAGGGAATACGGTGTGAATCCGTAACAGCCCCCGCTACTGTAAACGGACGGATACTTTATATGCCACTGGAATGTATTCTGGGAAGGTAAGTAATCCGGATGATGTTAAGTCAGGAGACCTGCTGATCTGCTTTGCAATCACTTTCGGTGGGAAAGTAAAAAGCAGCCGTTACATAGATTTCCTGGGTCACAGAAATAAGCACGGGAGGTCTTGTTGTATAACATTTGTAACGGATTTGAACTTTTGCCGGCAGTGGACTCAGTCCCTGCTTTTTTTATGGTGCAAAACTTTCATTCCCTGTGGGATCATCCCACGCCGAGGTACGGCAGCCATCTGCGGATAGGTGAATATCTATGTGGTTGAAAAACAAAGAAACGTTACCAAAGGTTATGGAAAGGAAAGGATAAAACCATGAAAATTACTATGAAGAAAGTACTCGCTTTATTATTGACAGCTTCTATGCTGGCATCTTTTACTGCCTGCGGACAGCAGACGGTTCAGAATGAATCATCGGATCAGACCTCTTCAGAGGCATCATCCGAAGCTTCCACAGAAATTTCCACAGAAACTGCAGCTCCAACCGAAACCTCCGCTGAAGCAGAGGAGGACGTGGACGGAGAGCTTATTCTGGATTATGAAGAAGAACTCCAGTATGCAAACCGTTTCACCATGACAAGATATAAGGGCGGCTATACCATGTTTGCGACACCTGAAATTATTGAAGGTGTACAGTATCTGCTCGTTCCCGAAGGAAAGAGCGTTCCTGCTGACCTTCCGGAAGGAACCGTTGTCCTGCAGATGCCTCTTACCAACTTCAGATTCTCCAGCTCCAGTATGGTATCTCTTGTAGATGCAATCGGCGGTCTGGATTATATCTCCTCCGTATCTACCGATATTGACGGATGGTATCTGGACAATGTGATCGCTAAAATGAATGCCGGTGATATCAAGTATTCCGGTAAGTACAGTGAGCCTGATTATGAAATGATCGTAGCTGACGGTGTACAGGTTAATATCGATACTACCATGCTGACCTATAAGCCGGAAGTAATGGAGAAATATGATGAACTTGAAATCCCTTATGTCGTTGAAGCTTCTTCCCGTGAAGAACATCCTCTTGGACGTGTGGAATGGGTAAAGCTCTGGGGTACTATGATGGGACTGGAAGAAGAGGCTTATGCTTACTTTGATGAGCAGGTAGCTAACTTCGAGGCAATCACTGCACTGGACAAACTGGATAAAACAGTTGTCAGCTTTACCGCCAATAAGGACAACTTAAACGTACATTATGATAATTCTTATTATGGTTCTACCACCTTATTTGCTGGCTGTGATTATCTCCTGTTAGACACCGATCCTGAAGATACCACAAGCTATGCCAAGATGGGAGTGGAAGAGTTCTATGAGCTGGCAAAGGATGCAGACTATTTATTCAGCTTAAGCTATGCAACACTTTTCACTATGCAGGATCTGATTGATTACAATGCGATCTTTGAAGATTTCAAGGCAGTACAGGATGGAAACGTATATGTATTTAAAGCATCCTTCGTACAGTCTGCAGCCGATGTCGTTACTGCAATTTCTGAAATCCGTGCGGTGCTGGAAGATCCTACTATCGAAGAGACAACTACTTTATATAAACTGAAATAAAGTAAGCAGGTATTTTTATGAAAAAAAAGCAAGTTACAAATGCAGTCAGGTATTTATTTGTATTTCTTTTACTGATTTTTTTGCTGATCGTTGCAGTGATCGTGAATGTAAACGGAGGTTCCGTAGATATTTCACCTATGGAGATATTCCGTATTATCTTTTTCCGTGCCGGGGAAGGTGAGATGGCAAGCAATGTTATCTGGAAGATCCGTCTTCCCAGGCTGTTGACGGCAGGTGTACTGGGCGGAGCGTTGGCAGTGTCAGGCTTCCTGCTTCAGACGTTCTTCCGTAACCCGATAGCAGGACCTTTTGTGCTTGGAATCTCTTCCGGTGCAAAGATGTGTGTGGCATTCATACTTATCTTTGTAGTAGGTGCGGTGGGACATGTTTCTTCCTTTACGCTTGTGGTGGCAGCTTTTGTCGGTTCGCTTCTGATCATGGGAATCGTGCTGCTATTTTCCAACAAGGCGAAGAATATGTCCATGCTCCTAGTAATCGGTATCATGATTGGCTACATTTGTTCAGCAATTACTGATTTTTGTATTGCTTTTGCAGAAGACGCCCATATTGCAGGACTGACCTCCTGGTCTATGGGCAGCTTCTCAGGGGCCGACTGGGACTCCTTAAAGACCATATGCATCACTGTCGCAGCGGCGCTTTTAGGGGCCATGCTGATATCAAAGCCTATGGATGCCTATCAGCTGGGAGAGGGTTATGCGAAAAGTATGGGCATCAATATCCGGTTTTTCCGTTTTGCACTGATCATACTGTCCAGCGTTCTCTCCGCATGTGTAACCGCTTTTGCCGGTCCTATTTCCTTTGTGGGAATCGCGGTACCGCAGATTGCGAAGGCACTGATGAAGACGGCAAAGCCTATTATCATTATACCGGCATCCTTTTTGTGCGGGGCAGTATTCTGCATGTTCTGTGACTTTATAGCAAGAACTGCTTTTTCGCCTACAGAACTTGCCATAGGTACCGTAACCTCAATGTTTGGTGCACCGGTGGTTATCCACCTGATGATCAAACGGCGCAGCGGCAAACAGTAAAGGAGACTGCAGTATGTATTTCGAGACAAATGATTTAGCCGTAGGTTATAATGGCAGGGCTCTTATCAGCGACATTAACATTTCCATGAAAAAAGGGGAGATCCTCACCCTGATAGGGCCCAACGGCGCAGGAAAATCTACGATATTAAAGACAATCACCAGACATCTGGAGCGAGTTGCCGGCGTGGTTTCCATCGAGCAGCAGAACATCCGGAAATGGAACAATAAAGAATTGGCCAAGAGACTGTCAGTCGTTCTGACGGAACGGATTGAACCGGAGCTTATGACCTGCGAACAAGTGGTTGCAATGGGACGATATCCTTATACCAATCACTTCGGCGGGCTGACGGCAGAAGATAAGAAGATTGTAAAAGAATCGCTGCAGATGGTGCGTGCCACAGAACTGGCAGACCGTCCTTTTACCGATATCAGTGACGGACAGCGCCAGCGCATTATGCTGGCCAGGGCAATCTGCCAGGAGCCTGAGATCATTGTGCTGGATGAGCCTACCTCTTATCTGGATATCCGGCATAAAATTGAACTTCTGGATATTCTGCGCCGGATGGCTGCAGAAAAGAATGTTTCCGTTCTGATGTCCCTTCATGAAATCGATCTGGCTGCTAAGATTTCCGACCGGATCATCTGTGTAAAAGGTGACCGGATTGAATTGTTCGGAACGCCGGAAGAGGTGTTCTCGGACGAGAAGGTAGGAGAACTGTACGAATTGGAAACAGGCTCCTTCAATACACTTTTCGGCAGTGTAGAGCTTGGAGCACCGGTGGGAGAGCCTGATGTTTTCATCCTGGCGGGAGCCGGAAAAGGAATCCCTGTTTTTCGCCTGCTGCAGAAGAATAAGCAGGCATTTTCAGCAGGCATTATATTTGAAAATGATGTGGACTGGCAGGTGGCAAAGGTACTTGCGGCTCATACAGTGAAGGCTCCGGCCTTTACCGCTGTTACAGAGGAGCAGATCAGAGAAGCGAAGAGTTGGATTGATAAAGCCTGGTGTGTCATTGATGCCGGAGTTCCCGTTGGGGAGCAGAATCAGCGCTGCAGAGAATTGATCGACTATGCTAAAGCGCAGGGAAAAGAAATTTTTACAAATGTTGCAGATTTCATGCAGAAGAAAGGGCAAAGGAGATAGGGAGTTATGCAGGAAAGAATCGTTTATCCGTTTACTGCTATCGTGGGACAGGAGGAGATGAAGCTTGCGCTGATTCTCAATCTTATCAATCCTGCTCTGGGAGGCGTGCTGATACGGGGAGAGAAGGGGACTGCCAAATCCACTGCAGTCAGAGGATTGTGCAATCTTCTGGATCAGGTGGATGTGGTAGAGGGCTGCCCTTTTCACTGTCGCCCTGGCATGCCTCCCCTTTGTCATGACTGTTCGGAAAAAGAGAATCCGAAAACAGTGCAATATACAAGAAAAGTTGTGGAACTGCCCATCAGTGCCACAGAGGATCGTGTAGTTGGTGCTTTGAATATGGAGCAGGCAATCAAAAAAGGGGAAAAGGTGTTCGAACCCGGCATACTGGCGGAAGCCAATGGAAACATTCTCTATGTAGATGAAATCAATCTTCTGGATGATCATATCGTAGATATTTTGCTGGATTCCGCCGCTATGGGTGTGAATACGGTAGAGCGTGAAGGCGTGTCATACAGTCATCCTGCCCGTTTTGTGCTGGTAGGAACCATGAATCCGGAGGAAGGGGATTTAAGGCCGCAGCTTTTGGACAGATTTGGTCTGGTAGTTGAAATCCGGGGAGAACAGGACATTGAGAAGCGCAGTGAGCTGATACGACGCAGGATGGAATTTGAAAGAGAGCCTGAAGAGTTTGCACGTCGCTTTGAAAGTCAGGAGCTGCTGTTGAAAGAACGTATCCGCCATGCACAGGAGCTGCTTGCAAAGGTTGAAATTGAAGATGCAAGGTATCTGGATGCCGCTAAGATCGGAGCCGCACTGCATGTGGATGGACACCGTGCAGATATTACATTGTTGAAAACAGCGGCAACAATGGCAGCTTTTGAGGGGAAACAGTGCGTTACGAGAGAACATATTCTGGCAGCTGCCAGACTGGTGCTGCCTCACAGACTGCGCCGGATGCCGTTTGATACTACGGATGGCCTTCCGACAGATTGGGAGGCGATTCTGGATGCATGAGTTGTGTTACCCTTTTGCGGCAATTGTAGGACAGGAGCGGGTAAAGAGAGCCTTACTGTTAAGTCTTGTCAATCCGCGTATCGGCGGAGTACTCCTGTCTGGGGAAAAAGGAACAGCTAAGTCTACAGTCGTCAGAGGGGTGGCGCAGCTTGGCTGCAGACAGGTCATAGACCTGCCTTTGAATACAACAGAGGATATGTTGGTGGGCTCTATTGACTTTGAGTCTACCGTCCGTCAGGGCAAACGATGTTTTGCCGACGGCATTTTGAAACGGGCTGACGGCAATATTCTTTATGTAGATGAAATCAATCTTCTGGCAGATAATATAGCAGCTGCTGTAGTATGTGCTGCATCTGCCGGAGAAAATCTGGTGGAGAGGGAAGGAATTTCGTACAGACACGATTGCTCCTTTCTTCTCATCGGAACGATGAATCCTGAAGAAGGGGGACTTCGTCCTCAGCTTCTGGACAAATTCGGACTTTATGTAAAGGTGGATGGGGAGAGCAGACTGGAAGAACGGGTAGAGATCCTGAAGAGGAGGCTTGCCTATGAAAAGGATCCGTCAGGCTTTATCGCCATGTATCGTGAGGAAACACTGAAATTACAGAAGAAACTGCAGAAAGCAGCTGATCTGGCAGCTAAGGTGAGTGTGGATGAAAATGTCCGCCGCATTGCAGCCAAGCTGGCAAAACAGGCTTTGTGTGAGGGAAACCGGGCAGAACTGCTTCTGATAGAAACAGCTTTTGCCATAGCCGCATTAGACGGCAGAAAACATGTAGCAGTGGGGGATATCAGGGAGGCAGCTGAGTATGTGCTTCCGCACCGCCGCAGAGAAGAGAATCAGGAGAACAAGCCTGAGACAATAGAAAACGAAGAGACAGCCCCTGATCAAGAGACAGAACAACAGCCTGAACCTGATAAAACGGAAAAGGAGAGTCAGGATCAAGAAGAGGATCAGACAGGTAAAGATGAAAACGAAGAACAAAAGGAAGAACAAGAGCAGAAGGATTCCGGAGAAGAACAAGAATCTGTAGATGCAGAATATTCTCCGGAACCTCCTGATGATAATATAGGTGCTCCTGAAGAACAGCTGACAGAGGGCGAAGAGATCTATCAGATCATCCGTCTGCCCGGTGAAATAAGAGACCGGAAAGCAAGAAAGGGAGCAGGCCGGAGGCGTAAGACCAACAGCGGTACAAGCAGAGGGCGATATGCAGGATTTGCCATGGAGAAAAAGAAGGGGCAGAGCGATATCGCATTAGATGCTACCCTGCGTGCGGCCGCTCCTTTTCAGAAAAACAGGGAAAAGGGAAATTGCGTGATTGCGGTACAGGAGAGTGATTTTCGCTATAAGCGAAGGGAGAATCATGTGGGCGCTACTATTTTATTTGTGGTAGATGCCAGCGGCTCCATGGGTGCTGCAAAGCGCATGAAGGAGACCAAGGAGGCAGTATTGTCCATGCTGATGGACTCCTATCAGAAGCGTGACAAAGTAGGGCTGATTGCCTTCAGGCAGAAGAAAGCCGAGGTGCTTCTGGGGATCACCTCAAGTGTGGACCTGGCTCAGAAAGAGCTTCAGAGCCTGCCCACCGGAGGAAGGACACCTTTGGCAGACGGTATTTACAGTGCATGGCAGCTTTTCTGTGCCAGAAGGCGTAAGGACCCTGAAATGATGCCTCTGTTGGTGCTTGTGACAGACGGCAGGGCAAACAGCGCTCTCTGGAGTGATGACCCGGTGGAAGATGCACTGAAGGCGTCACGAATGATCGCCGGTGAGCGTATTCCTGCCATTGTTGTGGATACAGAGAATGATTTTATTTCTTTCCATCTGGCAGAGCAGATTGCAGAAGCCATGGAGGCCAGCTATTTTAAAGTAGGAGAGCTTAAAAGCACACAGCTTAGAGGAATCGTATCCTTGAAACAGAGCGTGATGGGAGAGGAACAGTTATGAAGATTTTGATGATCGGCAGTAATCTGAATACGCCGCAGCTTAAAAAAGTATTGGAAGCAGAAGGCTGCGTTTTGGAAGCTTACACTTCCCTTACATTTAACAGCTTCGGGCCGGACAAAGAATTTACGGCAGATGCGGCTTTAGTAGGACGGGATTATGCAGATCATGATCCGCTTAGGAATACGGAACGTCTGTCCGCCATTCCCTTTGTGGCTGCTGTCGGTGCAGAAAATATAGCGGCCGGTATTTCCAATCTCAGTCCACAGGACAATGAACACTGCAACCAGTATATTCTGTACGGAGGAGAGAAGAATCTGCATCATCTTGCAGGCCTGATTCGTCATATAGTCTTTGAAGGACCCAAACCGCCGCTTCCTGAGGAGATTCCTTTCGACAGTATCTATGGAACAGATGGCAGAATCTATGAAGGGTTATCACAATATCTGGAAGAAGCAGAGAGAGGTTATGATGCTTATGTCGGTGTGCTCAGTCATCGTTCCCGCTGGCTTTCTGATAATCTGGACATGGAGCGTTCCATGAAAGAAGCGTTCAACCAACGGGGGATTGGTGTGATCCTGGCATTTACTATGGGAAGCAGCGATGAAGGTCTGGGAAGCCTCTCTATGGAGGATGCGGTGAATCGCTTTTTTGTGAAAGACCATAAGCCTTTTATCCAGGTGCTGTTTAATTTCCTGTTTTTCGGAAAGACAGCCGGAGAAGGAAAGTCATTGTTTGAGAGAGCAGCCTCTTTTTACAGAAAGTTGGATCTGCCTGTTATCCGGCCCATACAGAGCAATCAGCTTACGAATAGCCAGTGGCAGGAGGCGGAGGCGCCGCTTACGAAAGAGAACGCTTCCTGTTTTGATGTAGCAGAGATGCAGGGCATCATCGAGCCCGTTTTTCTGGGAGGGAAAAAAGGCGGTAAAGAACATTGGGTACTGGAGGAAAGGGTTCAGAAGCTGGCACGCCGTGTAGAAGGATGGATAAGGCTTCGCAGAAAGGACAATGGAAAGAAGCGGCTGGCAATCTTTTTAAACAGCGCGGTCTGCTCCGGTGTGGAGGCTACTTTGGGCAGGGCAACGGGGCTTGAGAGCTTTGAAAGTGCAGCCCGTCTTTTACAGATGCTCGCTGCAAACGGTTATGATGTAGGGGAATCAGTTCCCGGAGATGGTGATACACTCAGAAAGCTTTTCCTGGAAAGAAAAGCCTACTCTGATTTCCGCTGGACCTCGGTGGAAGATATTGAAGCTTCCGGCGGTGTGCTTTATAGAATGCCTGCTGCTGAATACCTTACTTTTTTCCAAAGAATACCGGAAACATCCAGAAGCAGGATGGAGAAAACATGGGGTCTGCCGCCCGGAGAAGCCATGACACTTCATGGCAGTATTATCATCACAGGAATACAATTTGGTAACATTCTTCTGATGATTCAGCCAAAGCGCGGATGCTTCGGTGCCAAGTGTATCGGAGAAGTATGCAAGATTTTACAGGATCCCGCGTGTCCTCCAACCCATCAGTATATGGCTGCGTATTTTTATGGGGCCGAGGTGTTCGGTGCAGATGCATGGATTCATTTTGGTACCCATGGTAGTCTGGAGTTTCTGCCCGGTAAGGCAAGCGGCATGAGCGGAGCATGCTACTCGGATATTGCGGTGGGTGACAGGCCCAATTTCTATATTTATAACGCCGGCTGTACCGGGGCAGCCATGCAGGCAAAGCGGCGCAGCTATGCCGTCACGGTAGATCATCTGTGGAAGAAGGAAGGGCTGCATGTCCTGACGGAGGAAGAACTGGAAGAACTTCTTCACGGACTGGACGGAGGATTTGTGCTTCCGGGATCTGCCAAAGAAGGCATGGAGACGGAAGCACAGGAGAGGCAGACCGTTACGGGGCGGAATCTGTATGGGGTACAGCTGGAGTGTATTCCTTCGAAAGAAGCTTACGAAAAAGGACATCTGGCAGCCGAAGCAATGATAAAACGTTACCTGGAGGAGGAAGGCAGATACCCTGAACAGATTGTAGTCAATATGATTTCCATGGACATTCCCAGGACGAATGGAGAACAGTTTTCCTTATTCCTGAATCTGATCGGAGCGTGCCCTGTCTGGGATGGAAGCGGTACAGTAACCGGAATGGAGCTGATTCCGCTTAAAGAACTGAAGAGACCCAGGATGGATGTGGCCGTTCATATTTCAGGTGTGCTCAGAGATACCTGGCCGGACATTGTCAGGCGGCTGGACGAAGCTGTACTCATGGTAGCGTCGGCTGATGAAGCACCTGAGGATAATTATCTGATCAAAAATCTGCTGGAAAAAGGAATACGGAAAGATGAGCTTCAGAAGGAAGAATCTTCTATCCCGCGAATCTTCGGGAATGCGCAGGGAACCTACACCGGCAGCATCAGTCTGGCACTGAAGGCCAGTGCGTGGCAGAAGGAAAGTGACCTGGCCCGTTATTTTATTGATTCGTCTTCTTATGTTTACGGAAAAGATAAAAACGGTGAGAAAAATGTGGGGGCCTTTTTGGACAGTGTAAAACGTACCGATATTACCTGCGACATGGTATCCATGAAGCACACAGACGGTATGGGCAGCGGCTATAGCTCCAAGATTCAGGGCGGTTACGCGCTGGCAGCCAAAAGCCTTGGGATCAACCGAAATGTGAGAAGCTTTATGGGAGAAAGCTCTGAGAAGGGCGTTTGCGTAAAGACACTCAGGGAGCATGTGAATGACGGGCTTTGTGCAACTTTATTGGATGAAGGGTGGAAAAAACGCCGGATGGAGGAAGGCTATGACGGGGCCGCAGAAATCATGCACCGGATACAGAGTATCTTTGAGATGCAGTGTGTCAATGAAAGCTTCTCCTCAGAGATGCTGGATGAGCTGGCCAGACAGTATGTGGCAGACGATGATATTAGACGATTCATGGAAGAACATAATCCTTTTGCCGGTGAAGAATCCGCCAGACGCATGTTGGAACTGGAGAGCAGGGGAAAGTGGCAACCTGCAGAGGATGTGTTAAGACAGCTTCAGAAAAGTTATCTGAAACTGGAAGCTGGCATGGAAGACAGGCTGAGCGGCCTGGGAGAAATCCAGGGCGGAAACGTGGAGATCATACCAGATCAGGCTGTGGTAGAATGGAAGCAGCGGATGCAGACTGCAGATGAGGAAATCAAACGATGGAAAAAGCAAAACTATTGTGTCTGATAGAGACGGATGACAGAAATTACTATTTCAGAAAGGCGTTAGATCGTCTTTCCTCAGAATATCCGGGAGAAATTACGGGAGAGTGCTTCTCTACCGGTGAAGTCCGCATGAAGAAAGAAAAGTATGCTTCACTGATGGAGGCGGCTGATACCTGTGATTTTGCGGTGCTGTATTTCCATGGCGGCTGTGCCAACCTGCCGGATTTCCCGGGCTTCTGGAAACGAATTATCAGCCATGCACCTTGTTTTATGGTCTCGACCATGACGGAAGAAATCAGTGAGCTAATGCCGGAAAGTGGTCTGGAACCTGAAGAGTACCGGACACTTGACGATTATTTTTCACGTCCCTGTGAAGAAAACTGTTATCAGATGCTGCTTCGGATTGCCAACAGGTTTGGTGCAGGGCAGACAGCAGAGCTTTATCAGGAGATACCATCTGCTGGAATCTATCTGGACGGGAGGATCCTGGATACCGCAGAAGAAGCGGCATATCTTAAGGAAGCCCGGACATCAGAGCTGCCTGTGGTCGGTGTACTGATTCATCGCAACTCTGTGCAGAGCGGCAATTTGAAGGGTGTGGATGCCTTAAAAGCTGAACTTATAAGGCAGGGAGCATTTCCTTTGATCGTATTTTCTTCCATTTCGCCTGAGTCTGACAAAGAAGAAACAGGTGCAGGTTATGCGCTGGAGAAATATTTCAGACCTGATGGAAAGGTACTTGTCAGCTGCATCCTGGCAGCCACAGGCTTCTCGATTTCCCATGCGTCTTATCCGGAAGGAACGGAGAGGGATTTTCGTTCCAGTATTTTTGAAAAATGGAATGTTCCTGTGATACATGCTTCTTCCACACGTTTAAACAAAGAGCAGTATGCATCCGGACCTCAGGGAATAGACGGAATGTCTTTAGGCTCTCAGGTATTTCAGCCGGAAATGGATGGTCAGGTGATATCGGTACCTTTTGTGCTGAATGAAGAGACAGAATGCGAGGGGATCAGCCGGCGTATGTGGGAGCCTGAGGGAGAAAGAATTGCGCATCTTGTCAGGCTGGCTGTGAAATTTTCGGCACTGTCCCGTAAGGAGAACCGGGATAAGAAAGTGGCAATTCTCTTTCACAATGTACCGGGGAATCATAATATCGGCAGAGGCTCCGGACTTGACACTTTTGCATCCGTAAGAAAGCTTCTGGTGCGGATGAAAGAGGAAGGCTATCTGTTAGATACCGTATATGAGAATCCACAGGATCTGGCAGATTCCATGCTTCGGGCACTGACCAACGATTTAAGATGGATTTCCGGGACTGAGGCCTTGAAACGTTCGGCTGATCTTGTCACGTTAGAAGAGATGGAAGCGTGGTTTGACAGGCTGGCTGAGAAAAACAGAGAGCAACTTGAAGAATTCTGGGGGACATTTCCAGGGAATGTGATGATAGAGGAAGAGAAACTGCTCATCCCCGGTATTATCAACGGGAATCTTTTTATCGGACTGCAGCCATCACGCGCGTTCGATGATCAGGCAGACCGCCTGTATCATGATGCGGTGTTCCCGCCTCCGTACAGTTATATCGGCTATTACCGGTGGATTGAGGAAGTATTTCAGGCAGATGCGATTATTCATGTGGGAACCCACGGTACGGTAGAGTGGCTGCCGGGTAAGGAGACAGGTTTATCCTCCTCCTGTTATCCGGACATCTGTCTGGGAACTTTGCCCAATTTCTACATTTATCATATGGGCATATTAGGGGAAGGGACTCAGGCCAAGCGGCGTTCGGCAGCGGTGATCCTGGATCATCTTCCGCCGTCTATGGATGATGCAGGAGTATATGACAGGCTTGCAGACCTGGATGAGGCCATGAAAGAATACATGGCGGCCAAACAGGCGAAAACAGGGCAGGTTCCTGTTTTGCAGCAGAGGATTTTCAAACTGGCAGAAGAGGCTAACCTGACAACGGATCTGAAGCTGACCAGAGAAAGTTACGATGCAGCCGCAGAAGAATCAATTGAGAAGTTGCATCTGTGGATGGAGGATCTGAAGAATTCCGTAGTCACAGACGGACTCCATATTTTCGGGGAGGCACCACAGGAAGGGAAGCTCTATGAAAATATGATGCGTATGCTGGTCAGGGTAAGGAATGGTAAAGTGGCTGCCCTGAATGACGGTGTGCTGTCAGCTGAGGGATATGATGCAGAGCAGATCAAAGAGTCTCCGGGCCGGATAATAGACGGGCGCCCGGCATCTGTAATCTATGAGGAAGCTGTTGAGAAAGCAAAGGAGCTGCTGCATACTCTGGCGGAATCGGGTTATGCGGAAGAAACAGTAGAAGAACTGGTGCAGGCAGCTCATTTTCCTGCCGGAGGCAATCGGATCCCTTTAAAAGAGACCCTGAAATATTTATGTGAAACCGTGCGTCCTGCCCTGGATCATACGAAAGATGAGATAGAGAATATGATCACCGGCTTGTCCGGCGGGTTTGTGGAACCGGGACATGGAGGAAATCCTACCCGCGGAAATGTGGCACTTTTGCCTTCCGGACGCAATTTTCACAGTGGTGATCCGAGTGAAATTCCCTCTGTGGGTGCATGGGAGATCGGGCAGAAGCTGGCAGCCCGTTCTCTTGAGCATTACATGAAGGAGCGCGGAGAATACCCGGAAAGCATTGCCATTGTGATCTGGTCCGGAAATGTGATCAAAAGCAGCGGAGAAGATTTCGGAGAGATATTTGCACTGATGGGTGTGCGTCCGGTCTATCTCGGCAATACCTCCCAGGTGATCGGTGTGGAAGCCATTCCGCTTACGGAGCTTGGACGGCCGCGAATTGATGTGACGCTTCGCATCTCAGGACTGTTCAGAGATATGTATCCCAATCTGATCGAGCTTATGGACGCGGCAGTGTCATGTGTGGCTGATCTGGATGAGAGTGAAGAGCAAAACTACATCAGGAAGCATATTCATGAAGATATGTTGAAGCTCTTAGAAGAAGGGCTGGATGAAAATACTGCTTTGGATCAGGCTTATGTAAGGGTATACGGATGTCCGGCCGGCGGATACGGCACGGGTATTGCGGAACTGATCACCACAAAGAACTGGAAGGATTATAAAGATCTGGCGAATGTATATGAGACCTGGAGCGGTAATGGATACGGGAGAGGTTATCACGGAAAAGGAATGCAGAAAATGTTCAGGCGCCGTCTGGCGAGTGTGGGGATGACCATTAAAAACGAAATCACGGTGGAGATCGACATGCTTTCCTGTGACGATCACTTCTCCTATCACGGCGGTCTTGTTGCCTGTGTGAAAGCAAATACGGGAAAGATACCCATTTCCCTGACGGGGCACAGTGATGATCCGGATAAGCCATATGTGAGGGACACAGCCAGGGAAACGGCAAGAATCATACGTTCCCGCATGCTGAATCCCAAATGGCTGGAGGGGCTTATGCGTCACGGCTTCAAAGGTGCCCAGGAAATATCTAAGACCATGGATTATTTCTTTGGCTGGGATGCTACTGCAGAAGTAGGAGAGGACTGGATGTATGAACAGATTGCACAGAACTTTCTGTTCGATGCAAAGACGAGAGAATGGATCGAGCAGGTCAATGCCGGTGTAGTCTATGATGTAGCAGAGAAGCTCCTTGAGGCGGAACAGAGGGGCATGTGGAAAGCAGATGAAGAGACCAGGAAGCAGGTTCAGAATATTTTCCTGCGGACGGAAGGAATGCTGGAGGATGGAAAAGTATGATTGAGATAAACAATGTGACTAAGACATATCCGGGTCAGAAGAGACCGGCTGTAAGCAGCCTGAACCTGCAGATTGCATCAGGGGAGTTCTTCGGACTTCTGGGTCCCAACGGAGCCGGCAAGACGACTACGATCAAGCTGCTTTCTACGCTTCTTCTTCCTGATGAAGGAGAGATCCTTGTAGACGGTGACCAACTTACAAGGAATAACATCCGGGCGAAGAGGAAACTTTCCATGGTGACACAGGAGTATTCCATGCGTTCTACCATGACGCCTGAGCAGATCATGGAGCTTCATGGGCGGCTTTATCAGCTGCCTGTCAGCGTGATCAGGGAGCGCTCGGAGAGGCTGCTGACATTTTGCGGACTGCAGGAACAGCGTAAGAAAATCTGCCGGCAATTGTCGGGCGGTATGAAGCGGAAGCTTATGCTCTGCCGAGGACTGCTGACAGAGCCTGAGATACTGATCCTGGACGAACCTACCGTTGGCCTGGATCCCATTGCCAGAAGACAGATGTGGGATCTGCTCAGGCAGCTGAATGACAAAGGAATGACCATACTTTTAACAACTCATTACATTGATGAAGCACAGTACTTGTGCAAACGCGTTGCATTGATCGACCAGGGCAAAACAGACAGAATTGCAAGCCCGAAAGAATTGATTCAGGAAATCGGGGCCATCGCAGTAGATGAGTTTGACGGCAATCATACGAAGAGCAGCTTCTATAAGACAAGGGAGCAGGCACTTGAATATGCGGGCCGACTGGATCAGGAATTCATGGTTCGCAGCACTACCCTGGAGGATGTGTTTGTCACATTAATGGGCAGCAAATTGGAGGCAAAATAAATGGGAATCGCAACTGCAATATGGGAAAAATGGATTGAATTTAAATACGAATGGAAGAAAATCACCGCATCAGCCCTGGTTAGTCCGATTCTGTATATGATCGCGTTAGGATGGGGACTTGGCTCCATGGCACAGGTTACAGACAGACCATACATTGACTTTCTGGTACCCGGTCTGATTGCCATGTGTACCATGACCAACAGTTTTTCGGCGGTATCGACCTCCTTAAATGTTCAGAAGATATTTGAACATTCTTTCGAACAGATTATTATTTCGCCTACATCCCTGACCCAATATGTAATCGGACAGGCAATCGGCGGAGCATTCCGGGGGATGTACAGCGGTTTGCTGGTGTTATTGATCGCACTTCCTTTCGGCATCGGAATTCATGTTACACCGGCATTTTTCCTTGTGATGTTTTTAAACGGTGTCGCTTTTGGCGCGTTGGGAGTACTGGCTGCCATCCTGGCGAATACCCATGCCGATGTGGGGAGATTTTCCACCTTTGTGATCACGCCCATGACTTTTTTATGTAATACATTGTTTCCGCTGGAGAAAATTCCGGGAGCGATCCAGATTTTGATCAGGCTGCTTCCGCTTACCCATGCAAGCGGAGAGCTGCGAAGCATTGCTTACGGAGAGGGTCCCTCTTTGTTTGGAGTCTGTGTCTTAATCGCTTATGCAGTATTGTTTTTGGCTTTATCCATTTGGTGTATCAATAAACGAAAGAGCTTTTAGATAAAAGGAGGTCCTTATGAGGAAAGAGAGGATACATAAGACGGCGATTCTTGTGGTGAGCTTCGGAACCACACATCTTGATACGCTGGAACGCAGTATTAAGGCCACAGAGGATGTTATTGCGGAAAGCTTTCCGGAATATCCGGTGTACAGGGCTTTTTTGAGTCCAACGGTAATGCGGCGGTTGAAAGAAAGATATCAGCTTCAGGTGGATAATGTGACGGAAGCGTTAAACAGGATCGTGGAAGACGGCTGTCAACAGGTTATCATACAGCCCACTTTACTTTTAAGAGCTATTGAGTATGAGCTGCTTTTAAGAGAAAGTAAAGCAGCGGGGCTCCTCGTATCAATGGGACGCCCATTGCTTGAAAACAGAGAAGATTGCGAAGCATTAGCTGATCTGCTGATAGAGGAAAATCCCTTAGAGGAGAAAGAGGCGCTTGTGCTGATGGGGCATGGAACGGAGCATTCTGCAAATGACATTTACGGGGTGCTGCAGGAATGCTTTGAAAGAAGAAGCTATCCCTGTTTTATCGGCACAGTTGATGGAACGCCCACATTTGCTGATGTAGTGGAGCAGTTAAAACAAATCGGTGTTTCGAAGGCCAGGCTGCTGCCGTTAATGTTCGTTGCAGGTGACCATGCCAGAAATGATATGGCAGGAGAAGAGGACAGCCTGCTTGCGGCGGTAGAGGCAGAAGGAATACAGGCCGAACCGGTGTTCCATGGACTGGGCGAAAGAAAACGTGTTCAGAAGCTATATGTGGAACGAATCGAAGAAGCGATGCAGGAGGCGGCAGGATGATGACGTCTGAGGCTCCCCGTGTCCTGTTTGCGGGCGTTTCCAGCGGCTGTGGAAAGACTACCGTTACCTGTGCGGTGCTGCAGGCTCTGGTAAACAGAGGTATGAAGCTGCACGCCTTTAAATGCGGACCGGACTATATCGATCCTATGTTCCATGAACGGGTGATCGGAACAAAAGGATCTAATCTGGATTTGTTTTTTTACGATACCAACATGGTTAACTATCTGCTTGCAAAAAACGCAGAAGAGGCAGAAGTCTCTGTCCTGGAAGGTGTTATGGGCTATTATGACGGCAGCCTGAACACGATGGAAAAGAGTACTTATGAGGTGGCCAGGGAGACAAAGTCACCCGTTGTGCTGATTGTAAATGGTCACGGCATGGCATATTCTGTGACAGCGATCATCCGGGGCTTTCTAGCTACGGTTGAAGACAGCAGGATACGGGGTGTCATCTTAAATCAGGTGAGTCCTTCCGCATATAAAATTCTGAAAGAAGTGATCGAGGAACAATTCGGAAACAAGATAAAAGTATTCGGTTTTCTGCCGCCTATGAAGGATTGTTCCTTCGAAAGCAGGCATCTTGGACTTGTGACGGCCGCCGAGATCGCGGATATTAAGGTAAAACTGAACCGTCTTGCAGAAAGCGCCGAGAAAAATATGGATCTCGATGGATTACTGGAGCTTGCGAAGGAAAGTGAACCGCTTACATATGAACCGATTAAGATTGTAAAAAGAGAGCCGGTACGAATAGCGGTTGCTTTAGACAGAGCCTTCTGCTTTTATTACCGGGATAACCTGGAATTACTTCGGGAGATGGGGGCAAAGCTTGTGTTCTTCAGCCCGCTTACAGACACCGTATTGCCGGAGTGTGATGCAATTTATCTGGGCGGCGGCTATCCGGAGTTGTATGTAAAGCAGCTGTCGGACAATGCTTCCATGCGGAAATCCGTGAAGCAGGCAATCAAAGATGGTATGCCCTGCATTGCAGAATGCGGCGGCTTCATGTATCTGACGGAAGCTATTGAAGGCATACCCATGGTGGGAGCATTGCCGGGGACCTGTGAAAACAAGGGACGTCTTGTAAGATTCGGGTATGTAACACTGACTGCAAAGGAGAATAATATGCTCTGCAGTGCCGGAGAACAGATTCACGCCCATGAATTCCACCATTATGATGCATCAGATCCCGGTCATGGTTATTGTGCACAGAAAAGACAGGGAGTGCCGTGGGATTGTGTCTTTGCAACAGGGTCGCTCTATGCGGGCTATCCGCATCTGCCCTTTTATGCAAATATACATTTTGCGGAAAATTTTTATAAAACAGTAAGGGCTTTCAGAGAAAGCACGAACAGGAGGTAAATTATGGTACATTTTGTAGGAGCAGGAAGTGGTGCGGCAGATCTTATCACAGTACGCGGCGCCCGACTTTTAGAACAGGCCGATGTGATCATCTATGCGGGATCTCTGGTGAATCCCGAATTACTCTCTTATGCATCCGATACAGCACAGATTTACAACAGTGCAGAGATGACACTGGAGGAAGTGATCGCTGTGATACGAAAAGCAGAGGAAGATGGTAAGACTACCGTACGTCTTCACACAGGAGATTCCAGTATCTACGGGGCGGTACAGGAGCAGTTCGATATTCTGGATTCACTGGGCATCGAGTATGACGTATGTCCCGGTGTAAGCTCGTTCTGTGGGGCTGCCGCTTCCTTAAAGGCTGAATATACACTGCCGGATATTTCTCAGACGGTGATCATTTCCCGTACCTCCGGCAAGACCCAGGTACCGGAAAGAGAATCCATTCAGTCTCTTGCAGCCCATAAGGCTACAATGATCCTGTTCTTAAGTACCGGGCTCGTTGAGAAGCTACAGAAGGAGTTACTGGAAGGCGGACTCAGCGAAGATACGCCTGCTGCCATTGTATATAAGGCGACATGGCCTGATGAGCAGATTTATCGCTGTAAGGTGGGAACGCTTGCACAGACTGCTAAGGACAACCGGATCAGGAAAACGGCGCTGATCATCGTCGGAGACTTTTTGGAATGCGGTTCGGCCGGTCGGGAGTATCAGCGTTCCAGACTCTATGCACCTGATTATTCAACAGAATTCAGGAGTGCAAAGGAATGAGGCAGGCTGTCATCTTCTCCTTCAGCAGACGCGGAGGCGAAACTGCCTGTCGGATTGCCGAAGTATTGAGAGAAGAATATGAAGTTGCTCTATATGCTCCTGAAAAATATGCAGGAAACGAAATACAGGCCCTTCCTGAGAAAACAGGATCTTTTACAGGAAAACTGTTTGACAGTGCGGAGGCTCTTGTGTATGTGGGCGCATGCGGGATCGCAGTGCGTGCCATTGCACCATATGTAAAGAGTAAGACGAAAGATCCGGCGGTTATCTGTGTGGATGAATGTGCAAATTTCTGCATTGCACTATTATCGGGACACATCGGAGGCTGTAACCGTCTGACAAAACAGATTGGTGCTGCAATCGGAGCCACACCGGTGATTACGACAGCCACCGATGTGAACCGGAAGTTTGCAGTAGATCAGTGGGCGGCAGAGCAGGGTTACCTGATCGGAAGTATGGATATGGCAAAGGAAGTGTCTGCGGCTATTCTGGAACAGGATGTTCCTTTCGCAGCCGATGCATCTGTCTGCGGGAGTCTTCCGCAGGGGCTCTGTGCGGCGAACGGGAACAACACTTCTATAGGCATTCTGGTGTCTGTATACCGTAAGAAGCCTTTTGAGAAAACCCTGGCGATCATACCGCCCGTGCTGACCTTGGGGATAGGCTGCAGACGGGGCACTTCTTCTGAGGCAATTGCCCGGGCTGTTGAGATGGTTTTTGCAGAACATCAGCTGGATTTTCGGGCTGTGAAGAAAGTGGCTTCCATTGATTTAAAGGCGGAAGAACAGGGCTTACTCTTATTTTGCGAGAATAATCATCTGCCTGTAACCTTTTATACTGCAGAGCAGCTGCTTGCGGTGGAAGGAAGCTTTACCGGCTCTGATTTTGTAAGAAGCATCACGGGAGTGGACAATGTGTGTGAACGGAGTGCTGCAGCGGAGGGCGGACATCTCATTGTACAGAAAACATCCTGCGACGGTGTTACCGTAGCAGTGGCAGAAAGGGATTGGGAGATACATTTTGGATAAGAAATATGAGGATAAGAACTTTGAGGATAAAAAGCTATATGTCATAGGAATCGGTCCGGGAGCCTTTGAGG
This sequence comes from Acetatifactor sp., assembly GCA_045124375.1. Classification (GTDB taxonomy): domain Bacteria; phylum Bacillota; class Clostridia; order Lachnospirales; family Lachnospiraceae; genus Acetatifactor. Next base: position 8,582 of record JBGVLR010000288.1, on the reverse strand, counting down.
ATATGACAATGCGGGCAGTGAAAGCGCTGGAAAGCTGTGAATTGATCGTGGGCTATAGCGTCTATGTGGAACTGATACGACCGCATTTCCCGGATAAGGAATATTATGCGACGCCTATGCGGGGAGAGGCAGAACGATGCAGATATGCTCTGAAAATGGCAGAAGAGGGGAAAAGGACAGCTGTTATCTGCAGCGGAGATGCAGGTGTCTATGGTATGGCAGGACTGGTATATGAACTGCGCGGTGAGAAGCCGGAACCGGAGATCCGGGTGATCAGCGGTCTTACGGCTGCCTGCTCCGGTGCGGCAATTTTAGGAGCGCCACTTACCCATGATTTTGCGGTGATCAGTTTAAGCGATCTGCTTACGGAGTGGGAAACAATTGAAAAACGTCTGGACTGTGCAGCCCAGGCAGGACTTACCATTGTACTATATAATCCTTCCAGCAGAAAGAGAAAGGATTATCTGAAGAGAGCCTGCGAGATTGTGATGCGTCATGCAGCACCGGAGCGTGTCTGCGGTGTGGTCCGCAACATCGGAAGGGAAGGAGAAAGCTTCCGTATCATGACACTGGCAGAGCTTTATGATTATGAGGCAGATATGTTCACTACTGTGTTCATCGGAAATCCGCAGACGAAGAATATCAGCGGCAGAATGGTTACGCCCAGGGGGTATCGTGATGTTTGATTTATGCCTGTTTGCAGGGACAAGTGAAGGAAGAAGACTGGCGGAAGCTCTGGCTGACACAACGCTTCGTGTACTGGTCTGTGTTGCCACAGAATATGGAGAATCCCTGATACCGCAGGGTGATCATATCGCAGTTCATACAGGACGGCTTGACAGGCCGGAAATGACAGAACTCTTTAAACGGGAAGGCTTTTCCATGATCGTGGATGCCACACATCCCTTTGCGGTAAATGTGACGGAAAATATTGTTGAAGCATGCAGGGAAACCGGTGTGAAGTATCTTCGGCTTGTTCGAAAAAAAGAGGAAGCAGTATCAGGTGATGTCTATACGGAGACGATTGCTGAAGCGGCATCATATCTGAAGGAGATTTCTGGAAATGTGCTTGTGACAACCGGAAGCAAGGAACTTTCACCTTATACCGAGATTCCTGATTATCAGGAGCGTCTATATGTCCGTGTCCTGCCTATGCAAAGTTCTCTGGAAGCCTGCGAGGCAAGCGGAATCAAACCTTCTCATATCATAGCCATGCAGGGACCTTTCAGTCCGGAGATGAACCGGGCTTTGATCCGTATGACGAAGGCAAGATATCTTGTAACTAAGGATTCCGGAACCAGCGGCGGGTTTGAGGATAAAATCCGGGCGGCTGCAGAGGAAGGAATTACATCGGTGATCATTGGCCGACCGATGCAGATCAGCGGTGTGGAATATGCAGAAGCATTCATGCAGATTGCAGAATATTATAACATTTCCATCAAACAGCGTGTGAGCATTGTCGGAATCGGCATGGGTGCTTCTTCGTTACTTACTGCAGAAGCCAAAGAAGTACTCGACAGGGCAGAATGCATCATCGGAGCCACCCGTGCCGTAGAAGCCGTTGCCGGCAAAAAGCCTGTTCTCTGTTCCATGGACAATACAAAGATTCTGGAGTACATCAGGATGCACCCTAAGTATCGTGAGATTGCGGTAGTAATGACCGGGGATACCGGTTTCTACAGCGGAACCAGAAAATTACTCCCTTTATTAAAGGAATATGAACCGAGGGTATATCCCGGAATCAGCTCTCTGCAATACTTCTGTGCCAGGTTGGGGCTGCCCTGGGATGACGTCTTTCTTCTTTCCCTCCACGGCCGGGAGGGCAGTGCGGTTCCTGCGGTGGCAGAGAATCAGAAAGTATTTCTGTTAGTAGGCGGAGCCGGTGGTGTGAAGCATGTACTGGAAGATCTTTGTGCAAATGGTTTTGGTGAAGTGCAGGTCTCTGTAGGAGAACAACTGTCTTATCCTCAGGAGAAAATTTCCTCCGGCACTGCAGGGGAGCTTTGTAATCAGGCATTTGATCCCCTCTCTGTAATGCTTATCCGGAATAAGAAGGCAAAACCTGCGCGTTACTGTGCAGGATTGCCTGACGAAGCATTCTTACGAAACACCGGTACAGAGAAGAACGTGCCCATGACTAAGTCGGAAATACGTGCGGTGTCAGTCGCCAAACTGATGCTGGAACCGGATTCGATAGTTTATGATGTGGGATCCGGAACAGGTTCGGTTTCTGTAGAAATGGCCCATATCTGTACAAAGGGATGGGTATATGCCATTGAGTGCAAGCCGGAGGCTGCAGCGCTGACGAATAAGAATAAAAGTCATTTTGGTATTTTCAATATGACAGTTGTGGAAGGCACGGCACCGGAAGCTTGTGAGACTCTGCCGCCACCTACCCATGCTTTTATCGGCGGAACAAGCGGCAATATGTATGAAATCCTTCAGATGCTTCTCGCTAAAAATCCGCAGGTACGAATTGTGATGAACCTGATCGCACTGGAATCTATTGCGGAGGCGATGCGGTGTCTGGAAGCATTCTCATTCGATGAGACAGAGGTGGTACAGATCAGTGCAGCCAAGGCCAAGAAGCTGGGACGATATCATCTGATGAACGGACAGAATCCGATTACGATCATTACCTGTCAGAAGCATGATTTACAGGAAAGAGCAGAAGAAAAAGAGTGACATCAAATGGAGGTATCAAGATGAAGACGAAACTGGAACAGGTTGCTCCAAAGGAAATTGAGAGACGCAGCTTTGAGATCATCACCCGGGAATTGCCACATCCAATAGATGAACAGCTTGCACCGGTCATTAAACGAGTGATCCATACGACAGCAGACTTCGAGTATGCAGATTCGCTGTGCTTTTCCCCTGATGTTCTAAATCAGGCGCTTACGGCAATCAGAAACGGCGCTGTCATTGTAACAGATACGACCATGGTTCAGTCAGGCATCAACAAGCGTTTACTGGCAAAGCATGGAGGAAGTGTCCACTGTTTTATAGGAGATGAGGATGTTGCGATGGCTGCCAGACAAAACGGCACCACACGCTCCGTGGAAGCAATGGTGAAGGCTTCCGCCATCGAAGGCCCGGTGATCTTTGCAATCGGCAATGCGCCTACAGCGCTGATACAGCTTTATGACATGATTATGGATAAGAAAATTTCACCATCACTTGTCATAGGTGTTCCGGTGGGCTTTGTAAATGTAGTACAGTCAAAAGAGCTGATCATGCAGGCAGGTGTTCCTTATATTGTAGCCAGAGGACGAAAGGGCGGAAGCAATGTAGCGGCGGCTATCTGTAATGCACTGATCTATCTGTTAGGACGGGAAGAATGTTAGATTTATATATAGAACAAAACGGAAAACGGCTGTGCTGTGGTTATACTACAGGTTCCTGTGCGGCAGCGGCAACCAAGGCGGCCGTCATGCTGCTTCTGTCGGGGGAAATTCCCGGTACTGTCTCTATTAATACGCCCAAAGGAATTCCTTTGACATTAGATGTATTGGAGCAGGAAATATCAGGGGACAGGGCCACCTGCGCCATTCAAAAGGACAGCGGAGATGATCCTGATATTACCAATGGAATATTGGTGTATGCTACCGTGAGAAGATGCTCCTCCGGAATCCATATTGACGGAGGATTGGGAGTAGGCAGGGTTACAAGAAAAGGGCTGGATCAGCCGGTAGGGGCTGCTGCCATCAACTCTGTGCCGCGTATGATGATTCGGGAATGCTGTCTGGAAGCAGCTAAAAAATATGGATATAGAGGCGGATTCCTGGTCGAAATATGGATCCCGAAGGGAGAAGAACTGGCGAAGCGTACCTTTAACAGTCGGCTTGGAATCGAAGGGGGATTATCAGTCATCGGTACTACAGGAATTGTGGAGCCTATGAGTAATACTGCGCTGATTGAAACGATCAGGCTGGAGATGAATGTGCGGGCGGCTGCCGGAGATAAGGCAGTCATGCTGACACCGGGTAATTACGGGGAAGTGTTTACCAGAGATATTTTGAAGCTGGACACTGCAAAACAGGTCACCTGCAGTAATTTTATCGGTGATGCACTGGATATCGCAGTCAAAGTGGGTTTTAGAGGGATATTGCTGATCGGTCATATCGGAAAACTGGTGAAGCTGGGGATCGGTATGATGAATACCCATTCTATGTATGGTGATGGCCGGATGGAAACCTTGATCGCCTGTGGGCTGGAAGCCGGTGCAGATACTTCCGTGCTGAAAGCAGTACAGGAGTGTGTATCCACGGATGGAGCGCTGGCAGTACTTAACGATGCCGGTGTACTGAAAGGTACTATGGAGGCTCTGGGCAGAAGGATAGATGCGACTTTACGAAGGCGGGTACCGGAGGGTGTTGAGACGGGTTTTGTATGCTTTACAAATGAACCTGATTTGCAGGGAGTACTCACAATGAGTGAAAACGCCGAAAGTATGATGGAGATATGGAGGATATCATGTCAAAAGTAATTATGGTTCAGGGAACGATGTCTAACGCGGGCAAGAGTCTTCTTGTTGCCGGACTTTGCAGAATCTTTAAACAGGACGGTTATCGTGTGGCGCCTTTTAAATCACAGAATATGGCACTGAATTCGTTTATTACGGAGGAAGGACTGGAGATGGGCCGGGCACAGGTCATGCAGGCGGAGGCGGCAGGGATTGCACCTATGGTCTGCATGAATCCGATCTTATTGAAGCCTACAAATCATATCGGCTCTCAGGTGATCGTAAACGGTGAAGTGCTGGGCAACATGAATGCAAAAGACTATTTTGCCTATAAGAAGCAGTTGATTCCCGATATCAGGAAGGCTTTTAAAAAGCTTGAGGAATACGCAGATATCATTGTCATCGAAGGGGCGGGGAGCCCGGCAGAAATTAATCTAAAAGAGAATGATATTGTGAATATGGGCTTGGCCGAAATGGTGGATGCACCGGTACTTTTAGTAGGTGATATTGACAGAGGCGGCGTATTTGCACAGTTACTCGGTACCCTGATGCTGTTGACAGAGGAAGAAAGAAACAGAGTCAAAGGACTCATCATTAATAAATTCCGGGGAGATAAATCCATTCTGGACCCGGGCATTGATATGCTGGAGGAGAAAGGAAGGGTGCCGGTGGCCGGAGTTGTGCCGTATATGGAATTGTCTTTGGAGGATGAAGACAGTTTGACCGAACGCTTTGACCGGAAAGGAGAAGGGCTCATTGACATTGCAGTCATCCGTTATCCCAGAATTTCCAATTTTACAGATTTTAACGTATTTGAACAGATGAACGAGGTAACAGTCAGGTACGTCACTTCGCCGGGAGAGCTGCATCATCCGGATCTGATCTTTCTGCCCGGCAGTAAGAATACCATGAGTGATTTAAAGTGGATGCGTCAGAATGGTCTGGAGGCTGCGATCAAGAAGCTTTCTCAGGATATTCCCGTGTTCGGTATCTGCGGCGGTTATCAGATGCTGGGAATTTGGATTGAGGATCCGGATGCTGTGGAGGAAGGCGGTGTCCTGAGGGGAATGGAACTTTTGCCTGTTAAGACTATACTGCAGAAAGACAAGAAACGATGTCAGGTATCCGGGGTAATGAATAAGCTTGAAGGGCCGCTCTCTGTGATGACTGATTCTCCTTATCTGGGATATGAGATTCACATGGGCAAGACCTTTGCGACCGAAGACTTTCAAACGGATGAGTTTCAAGAAGAGGCAGCAGATGTTATCATGAGCGGCAGTAATCCCAACGTATATGGTTCTTATGTGCATGGACTGTTTGATAAGGGTCAGACTGCAACGGCTGTCGTACGGGCATTGGCGTCCCTGAAAGGCATAGAGGTAAGAGACGGTATGTTGGAGGATTATCAGACCTTTAAGGAAAAGCAGTACGATAAACTGGCTGCAGTCCTGAGAGAATATCTGGATATGGAGGAAATTTATGGAATGCTCAGAGAAGCCCGTTTGGACTAATTATACGAGAGAAGAATTAGTAAGCTTAAAGATTCAGGCACCTGATGAGTCTGTCCGTAAACAGGTGCAGAAGAATTGGGATGGGGTTGCCAAGCCCATTGACGGTATGGGGCAATTTGAGACCCTGACGGCACAGATCGGCGCTGTCATCGGCACAGATAATCTTGATATTACGAGAAAAGCAGTGATTATCATGTGCGCAGATAACGGAATCGTAGAGGAAGGAATCAGCCAGTCCGGACAGGAGGTAACAGCCGCCGTTGCAGAAGAAATGGCAGAGATGAAATCTTCTGTAGGCAAAATGGCTCAAAGGATCGGAGCAGATACGATTCCTGTAGATATCGGAATCAATAAAAAGGAATCGATACCGGGTGTCCTGGAAAGAAAGATCAGATGCGGAACCAGGAATTTCAGAAAAGAGCCTGCCATGACGGAGGAAGAAACTGTTCGTGCCATCGCTGTGGGCATCGAAATGGCAGCGTCCTGTAAAGCAGCAGGATATCATATCCTGGCTACAGGAGAAATGGGAATCGGCAATACAACTACCAGCAGCGCCATCGCAGCCGCACTGTTAAATTGTGATGTGAAGATGGTAACGGGGCGCGGGGCCGGACTGGATGACTGTGGGCTTCTTCGCAAGCAGCAGGTGATTGCCGAAGCGATTGAAAAATATGATTTGAGACAGGCGGATGCCTTTACGGTTTTGTCTTCTGTGGGAGGTCTCGATATCGCCGGTCTGGCAGGCGTCTGTATCGGTGGCGCCCTGTATCATATACCGGTTGTGCTGGACGGAGTCATAAGTATGGTGGCTGCTCTTGTGGCGGAACGGATACTTCCGGGCGTCAAATCATATCTCATTCCTTCTCATAAAGGAAAGGAACCGGCGGTAGCGCTTTTGATGAAAGAACTTGATGTAGAACCTGTAATTGATGCAAGGCTGGCTTTGGGAGAAGGAACAGGTGCTGTTATGATGTTTTCCCTGCTGGATATGGCACTGTGTATCTATCGCGACAAGACTACTTTTTCTGATATTAAAATAGCACAGTACGAACGGTATGATAGCAGCCGGACAAAGGAGTAAACGAAAATGATACTGTTAATTACGGGAGGAAGCGGCAGCGGGAAATCTGCCTGTGCCGAGAACTGTATTGATGCGCTTTCTGAAGGCTGCAGTAAATATTACCTGGCAACCATGCAAGTATATGGGGAAGAGGGGACAGCAAAAGTGGAGCGGCACAGAAGGTTAAGAAGCGGCAAAGGCTTTCTGACAATAGAACAGACGGTTTCCATTCAGAAAGCACTTGATAAGATGCAGCCGGAGAATAATAAAAGGACTGCCTTACTGGAATGCATGTCTAATCTTGTTGCCAACGAGATGTTTTGCGAGGAATTGCCGAGGCCGGCTGCAGAGGTTACAGACAAGGTGATAAGGGAAATCGCCCTGCTAAGTAAGGGACTTAAGCATCTTGTGATCGTGACTAATAATGTATTTGAAGACGGCATCACATATGATGAAACGACTACGGCATACATACAGGCTTTGGGAAAGATCAATGAAAGGCTGGCAGCCATGGCCGATAAGGTGATAGAAGTAGTCGTGGGGATACCGCTTACGATAAAGGAGACCAGCTATGAAAAGTCAAGCATAAATTAGCAAAAAATTTCTTTTCATCATCGGTGGTAAAAAAGGGTAACTTTAATAAAGCTCCCGTAAGGTGCCTTTTCCAAATCTATCGATTAGTGGTATAAAGACCTCTTATTCGAGGTTAAATGCAACGTTGTCGGTGAGCATCTTCCAGATGACCCTGACAAGTTTGCCGGCACAGTGCCCAAGTGCATTGTAGTGAGACCGGCCTTCAGCCCTCTTGGCATCATAATAAGCCTTGAAGGTTGCGTTGTTTCTAACAACGTTCCAAGCTGCATTGATAAGTGCGTATCTTAGTACACGTGAGCCGCGTTTGGACATACGGGTTGTTTTAGCCTGGAAGTTACCAGACTGGTAAACAGACGGATCCAAACCAGCAAATGCAAGCAGCTTATTAGGATTGGAGAAACGGTGAATATCACCTATTTCACCAAGAATCATTCCACCATTGATATATCCGATACCAGGAATGGTTTTGATAACAGAATCGTTGAATTTCATGATTTCTGTCATCTCAGCTTCAATCTTTTCTAATTGGCTATCCAGTAACTCGATTTGTTGAATGGTTTGAGTTATCTGAATAGATATAGCGCTGTCGTTAGCACCGACAGACTTCTGTGCCAGAACTCTTAATTCTTTGGCCTGCTCTTTGGTAAAGTGTCCGTGTGAGTTCACTTTGAGCAGATTAGCCAGATGCGTCATATTCATGGAAGCAACCTCTTTAGGTGAAGGTGCCTCTTTTAAAAGAGCATAGACAGCTTTCTGATGCAGACCGGATTTTAAAGAAGTATTGAATTTCCGGAAATACCTGATCAACATAGGTTGTCAGTTGGATTTTCAAACGAGTTCTTTGCTTTATGGTTTTCTGCCTAAAGCGTCCCAAAGCCTTAAGATCCATCATATCTAAATCAAAGAAACTGACGAATCTAAGGTTGTCCTGCATCATAAGAGTTTTAGCAATCAC
>JBGVLR010000287.1:0-1776 GCA_045124375.1 Acetatifactor sp. | reverse complement strand
ACCAAGGTATTTAATTACTGTTTGAGCACCATTGAATGTCTTTTTACAATGAGGAATCCAGTCCATACCATAACAGGAATCTAAAAGCTCCTTGAACGTATAATGGTTACGAAATTTTTCTGCAGTACCATGAAATACCAGCTTATCCTCTTCCCACAGCCTCTTTAGTTCCTCCAGATATTTTCCGCGGAACACTTTGGAGATGACCCGGATAGGAAGAAAGAAATTTTCACCATTGTCCTTCCACTGGTTGTTGGAAGCCAGTCCTCCACCCAGCAGGATGGTATGAATGTGGGGATGAAAGTTCATTTCAGAACCCCATGTATGTAAAATGCAGATGTATCCCACCTTTGCGCCGAGATGTTTTGGGTCGGCAGTCAGTTCGCTGATTGTGGAAGAAGCTGCATGGTATAAGGCATCATAAAGAAGTCTCTGGTTGCTGTAAATGACAGGGTTTAAAATATCAGGAACCGTAAAAACCAGATGGAAATAAGGAGCATCAAGAACATCCTCTCTGCGTGCATCCATCCACATTTCTTTCGGAACAGCCTGACACATGGGGCAGCAACGGTTACGGCAGGAATTGTAATGAATCTGTACGAAGCCACAATCCTCACATACACATACATTTGCACCATAGGCACCGGTCTTGCAGTTCATGATGTTATGCGCAACCTTTGCCTGTACAGGGGAAGGTGAATATTGATCAAGGTATGCCGGATAAAAACGATGAAAAATATCCTGTACTGTGGGCTTATCCATTGGCTGTACCATCCTTTCTGTCAAAAGGACTGCGGATGCCCATAAGGGATTTGTTGCTGACATGAAGATAAACTTCTGTGGATTTCGGATCGCGGTGTCCAAGCAATGCCTGAATATTCCGCTGTTCAACTCCCTGCTCCATAAGGTGGGTGGCAAAGCTGTGACGGAGGCAGTGAGGAGTAACACCGGATAACCCGGCAGCCGATGCAGAACGTCGGATAACCTGTTCCAGTGTACTTACGGTAAGATACTGCCCTGTAAACTGATTCGGAAACAGAATGCCCTTTGGTCTGCCTTTCCGGAACCAGTATTCCGTAAGAAGTGCAAGGTTTCTTTCAGACAGAATGGTATAACGGTCCATCCGGTTCTTGGTATCCCGGACATGAATCTGCATGTTTGTGCGGGAAATATCATTATAATGAAGATGAATCACTTCCGAGACACGCATTCCGGAAGAATACATTGTGGCGAACATGGCTTTATATTTCAGGTCATCCGTAGCATCAAGAAGCCGGTCAATTTCATCAGTAGAAAGTACGGTTGGGAGTTTGTGCTCTATTATCATGCGTGGAACAGTGATATCATCCCACAGAACGTGAAGTACATTCCGATAGAAAAAACGGATGGCTGAATTATAAAGGTTGAGGGTGGTCGCTTTCAGACCATCGTCCTTCTTGGCAAGAAGAAAGTCCCTGACATCCTGACAGGTAAGCTCTTCCGGGTGCTTTTCCATGTAATTAAGGAAATAAGAAACATAGTTTTTGTAGCAGATAATGGAACGCTCTTTAAGGTTACGGATTTTTCCAGCTTCCTCAAGCTGTAATAAATATTTTTCGTACATAATAATTCCTCCATGTAAAGTCAGTAATTTCGGGTATCACTGCTTACATGGAGGTGCATTGGAATAATAAAACCGCTTGCTAAAAGAACGGTTAGGTGTTAATCTTTTCATAGGCAGTGGTAATGTCGATCCTGTTTGATTGTTGGTTGTGGTGACTTAACAATACTACTATT
>JBGVLR010000286.1:0-1746 GCA_045124375.1 Acetatifactor sp. | reverse complement strand
TGTATCCGGTCCGGATTTCATCGCACAGCAACATATCGGCAGTAACACCCAATACGTTTGCGATGTTGATCAGGTTGGTTACGGTCAGATTCTTCTCTGCGCGTTCCAGAGCACCGACATAGTTGATGCTTAGGTCGAGCTTTTCGGCAAGCTCTTCCTGCGTCATGCCTCTTTCCTTACGGTACTTTCTGATTTTCTTTCCGATAGATGGATACATGGTTGTAAACCCTCCCTATTAGCGGTGATTTCTCCCTAATAGTATAGATTTTTCGGAAAGCACAATACACCAACCATACGGGAGAAACCAACGCTAATAGTGTTGATTAAGTAAAAAATATGCGGTACAATCATGTCAGAACACTTGTGACAGGAGTGATTATCAATGAAATGGTTGTGCGCATTCAAACAAAAAGAGCCGCAGAATCTACCTGAGGCCGTCAAGAGGCAATATCGTTGTGCCTTTACAGGCCATCGACCTGAGAAGGTAGTTGGATCAGAAGGAAAGATCATTGTCGAACTCAGAAAAGAGATCCTTAAGGCAATCGATGATGGTTATCGGGTGTTCCTTACCGGCATGAGCAGGGGAGTGGACATCTGGGCAGCTGACATTGTGATCGAGCTGCGCAGGTACAACAAAGACTTGAAACTCATGTGCGTGATCCCTTTTGAGGGTATGGAAGATCGCTGGCCAGTAGATTGGAAAAAGCATTACAATCTGGTGCGTAAGCAGGCCGATCATGTTCAGGTTCTGTCAGACCGATATTCACCAGGTGTCTATCAGAATAGAAATCAATGGCTGGTCAACCATTCCTCCAAACTGATTGCAGTTTTTAACGGCGAACCCAGCGGTACCGGTAATACAATCCAGTATGCTCAGGAGCAGGGGATACCTACTCATATCATCGAGGTGTAATTCATGAAGAAATATGTCATTCCTATCATCGCAGTAATACTCATTCTGGTTCTTGCCCTTGCGATCCTGCCGGCGCCGGAACCTGAGCGCTGTGCAATCTGCGATTCAATTCCATATCACGCACCATGTTTGGTAAACCTGGCCACAGGTGAAGTTGGGGAGTTGACGGTATATGAGCCGCATCCTTTTCAGGCAGGAGAAATCTGGGAATACCAACAAGGTGGTACATTTAGTTTCCTGACTGTTGCGGGGATCACCGGTTATCGGGATACTGCCAGATGGGAGGCACATATCAGCATTCCTGTTGACCCAAATGAGTATGAGGAACAATATTTTTGCTTCTCTTGCCGAAATCTGCTACTACCATACTCCAATACAGGTTTTATTCTTGCAAACTTACAAGTTCCTTCAGAGCCGGACGTATTTTTTATTCAAAAGGATTCCCAGATAACAGTTGGATGCTATAAAATCTCAATAAGTCAGGAATTGAGTGGAGAGCAACATGTAACAGTAATGGGTATGCTTGATGAAGATGACTTTGCGGATCATCCACCAGAGCTTGACTAAGGACAATCTATAATCAAATACCGAATGGCAGATTTTTTAGCCGGTTAATGATGTATTCGGTAGTAAAGGCAAAAGAAAACACCTGACAATAGCAAAGTGTATTGTCAGGTGTCCTGCGTATAAGGTATTTTACGATTCAATTATAGTATGTAGATCCTTCATTGCTTTTTCCGAAACAGACAATTGAGCATGACACTCAGTACGATAGCCGCAGCGGCAACGCTGACCCAGCAAAATCCCATGGAATACAGAGGAAGCTTGCGGAA
>JBGVLR010000285.1:0-3293 GCA_045124375.1 Acetatifactor sp. | reverse complement strand
GAACAATTCCAATATCAAATTTGTCCCAGCGTTCCAGTCCCCAAAAGTCAGGCCAGCGGTCATGTCCCTGCGCCGTGTCATGAAGTAACACGATAGAAAATTTGGAGTTTTCAGGATAGCATATATGCTGACAGTATATTCCTATTTCTGCAGATTGATGAATATTCTGAGTGAATTTTATGGTGAATCCTCTGTTTTCGGCGGTGTCGGCAATAGGCTTTAAATGTAAGCGATGTATAATCGCACGGTTTGTCGCCACCGACTTTTCATGAGATAATCACTTCAGGAGTGAGGACATCTCTGGAACAGCTACATTTGTAGTTGGAGCCGTTTGCTCTGACTGTGATTGATTCCGGTTGAATTCACTCTGAATAACCTTTAGGAGTGAATTACTATGAGTTCAAAAAGACTGCACTACTCTGATGAAAAGTGGCTGGACCTGATTAGCGAATGCCGGTCAAGCGGGCTCTCTGACAAGGACTGGTGCATGGAGCACCAAATCGGAATCAGTACTTTTTATTACCATGTCAAACGACTTCGCAATAAAGCATGCAGTATTCCACCAGCTGCTGTCGGTGCCGTGATTCCCTGCCAGAAGCAGGAAGTTGTGGAACTGAATTTCAATCCTGTATCTGAATTACCAATGAATTGTAGTTCAGAGGAGATTACTGCAACTGCGATTAAAATCTCAATGCATGGAATTCAGATTGAAATCACCAATGCTGCGGCAGAGTCTACAATCGTTCAAACACTAACGGCTCTGCAAAAGTTATGTTAGGCGACCTGTCCGGTGTTTCCAAGATTTTTGTAATCACCGGCCGCACCGATATGAGAAAGAGTTTTGATGGACTCATGGCTATCGTGCGGGACAGCTACGACCTCGACCCATACTCCAATGCCCTGTTTCTCTTTTGCGGAAGAGACTGCCGAAAAATCAAGGCTTTACACTTCGACAAGGATGGTTTTGTCCTGATGCAAAAAAGATTAGATGGAAGCGGTCGTTTCCAGTGGCCACGCAATGCCTCGGAAGCACGCCAGCTTACAAGGCAGGAATTCCGATGGCTCATGGAAGGTCTGTCAATCGATCAGCCCAAGGCAATCAAAGCTGGAAGCCGAAAAAAAGACTTCTGATGTTTGTACAAAACAGAGAAAAATAAAAACTTTTTTCCGGTCATAAAGCGGCTCATACCAGGCTTATCAACAGCATTTTTTCTATTTTCGTTCCACCTGTGGAATACGAAACGGATTCCTCCCGTTTTCTTATTCCACGGTGGATATCTAACCTGAAAATCCGGAATTATCCATTGAATTACAGGTTCTCAGGTTAGATATCCACAGGATTTTATTGGTCAAAATGACCATGCATAAAATCAGCCGGTTTGCGAAAAACCTGATTTATTTTTATAATAACAGTAGAAATAAACAGGTGGTAAATCATGTCAAACAGCAGCAACCGGCAAAGTGATATCAACACTTTTCTGACAATCATTGAACAACAGAATAATACGATTGCGCTCCTCACAAAAAACGGCGAGGACATGCAGAATACCATCCGGGATCTGCGCCAGACCATTGCAAATCTGGAAGAAACCATTGCCGAGTTAAACCGGAGATTCTTTGGTATTTCAAGCGAGCATTCCAAAAATATCTCTTTGCCAGCAGATGAGGAGTCTGATATGGCTGAAGATATATCAGAGGATGATGCAAAGGAGCCACCGGCCAAAACCCAAAAGAGTTCAAAACCTCGCAAGCCAAAGGCTTCCCGAGAAGAACTTTATGCTTCGCTTCCGGTCTGTGAAGTCAAATGTCCACTGCCGGATGATCAGAAGTTTTGTCCGGACTGTGGTACCCCGTTAGAACCTATGGGATACACATTTGTCAGGGAGGAATTAAGAGTAATCCCTGCAAAACTGTTCCGGGTCCGTTACCTTCAGCAGAAGATGCGCTGTCCCGGCTGTCATGAAGAAGATGAAACAACGATTGTTGCAGCACCTGCTCCGGCGTCTCTGTTTCCACACAGTCCGGCATCACCATCCCTTGTAGCAATGATTATGTACCGGAAAGCGGGACTTTATCTTCCGTTTTATCGGCAGGAGATGGATTTTGGCATGAGTGGTGTTCCCATTCCCCGTGAAACACAGGCTCGCTGGTTTATCAAAGGAGCTCTTGAATATCTGGAGCCGATTTACAGCCGGCTGCATGAGGAACTCTTAAGAAGAGACCTTATTCACGCAGACGAGGTTCCATGTCAGGTATTGCATGAGGATGGCCGAAAGGCAACTCAGAAATCCTACATGTGGATTTATCAAAGTGGAAGCGATGGGAAGCCTCCGGTGGCACTGTATGAATATCAGCCAGGCCGGGCAAGCGTCTATCCGATTGAATTCCTGAAAGGCTTTCATGGAATGATACAGTGCGATGGTTATGCAGCATACGGATGCATTGAAGATGTAATTCTTATCTGCTGTCTGGCTCATGCACGCCGTAAATTTTTTGATGCCGTTCCAAAAGGAAGGCAAAAAAGAATCCGGCTTCTGGATATCAACTCGGAGCAGGCACTGGATGAACCCATTTCTACAGAGGAAGATGAAAATCTGCTTCCTGCTGAAAAAGGAGTCGCCTTCTGCAATCGTCTGTTCTTCAAGGAACGTTTGTATAAGGAGTTATCTCCGGAAGAAAGAAAAGCAAAACGTCTTGAAGAAGAAACACCAATCTGGGATGAATTCTGGTCCTGGATTGACACGCTGGATCCATCCGGAGGAAGCAAACTGGAGAAAGCGGTTAAGTATGCCTTGAATCATAAGGAATCGTTAATGAATTATCTTCTGGATGGAAGATGTGAAATTTCAAACAATTCCGCTGAGCGAAAGGCAAAGGTTTACGCCACCGGGCGTAAAAACTTCCTGTTTCACGACTCTGTTGACGGTGCGAAAGCAACTGCAATCGTTATGAGTCTTGTCGAGACAGCAAAAGCAAACAACCTGAATGCTTACAAGTATCTGTACACCCTGCTTCTGTATATGCCGGACTACAAAAATGAGCCCGCAGGCATAGAACAGCTGCTACCGTGGAGTACATTTGTACAGGATAAGTGTTCCGGAATCATAGATGATAGCCTGGAACTTCCAGAGAATCGTGGGAACCTGCCAATTTAGGGTTCCCTGGTTCGGATACCCGTGTGGTTATTCATCGCTTACTTTTTATGTATACAAAACAGATGAAACAACAAAATATATGAAAAACTCTTGACTTGGAGTGGACTCCAAGTGATATAGTTTCATTGTAGCAATCAA
>JBGVLR010000284.1:0-9944 GCA_045124375.1 Acetatifactor sp. | reverse complement strand
TATCCTATTATATTAGGAACTGGTCATCAGCAGGTGTACGCAGTAATAAGATATTTGCAGACACTTGCGGATACTACCAATCATAGCCAAGAACTTAAAGCAATATTGGAATATGTACACACCATACTTCTATTTACGGTTGACACAAGTATTCCAAACATTGATTATGAGATTAAATTCGAGCTTCCGACAGAGGATTTCTGGGACTCAATAAAGCAATTATTCGACCAAGGTTCGTTTAAGCACCAATGCAAAGATGTTGCTAAAATAATGAACCGGCAAACACTTCCAATTGAGATGAAGCATTTCACCAAGCATGATGGTCTTATCTTCCCGCTATTTAATGCATCAATCCTAATTGACTTTTACAAGTTGCTTTTATTATCCCAGCCCGCCGACAAAGTTAAACAGCACGTTGCTCGTACTGTTCATTCTTTAGTCGAGAATACTTTTAATTTTTCTGATGATCCCCCAAGCCGGGTTCTAATTAATCCTGTTATTATCAATCGTGATTCCCTTCAAAAACTTCTACCAAATGAGCTGATTTTTTCTGTCTGTGGAAAGAGTGCATTGCTAATTGCTCTGGATAGTAGTTGTGCTGAAGAAACAATAAAATCTATAAATCAAGCTCGCAGCAAGCAGAAGATTAGCCTTGTGGAGCCATACCACAGGCCAAATATGCCTGGTTCATATGGAATTGAAATTGATGATGATTTTGAAATCATATACATGGTAATTGATCCATTTACAGATATTACTTCTGGTGGCACATGGCTAAAGCGAGTCCATATGATTCCCAAAAGCGGGGCTGGGCATCGGTGGTAGCTACAGCCTGCTGATAATCGCATTACAGAGGAAGATGCGGAAGGTAATACGCATATCTGCTTTGTTCCGGTATACGCTTGGGAAACACCGAAAGCTATGGAGCGGTTTTGTCAGGCATACAACAATCTTTGAAATAGCGGTCAGTATAATCCGTTACTGATGATTCCCGTGTTCATCCCGACTTTCCTCTGCATCCATCCCTTCAATGAGCAAAAATGACTGGCAAAAGCTCTAAAAAATACGTTTAAGAGTTTGGCAGCAAACATAAATGTAACAATTTTTCCTATTTGTTACACATCATTGTAATACCTACATTATAAAAACACGAA
This sequence comes from Acetatifactor sp., assembly GCA_045124375.1. Lineage (GTDB taxonomy): Bacteria > Bacillota > Clostridia > Lachnospirales > Lachnospiraceae > Acetatifactor. Next base: position 8,790 of record JBGVLR010000284.1, on the reverse strand, counting down.
ATATGTTGCTTTCTCTTTACTTTCATGCTACAATACATATATAATTGGCGATCGTAGAGTTTAAAATTGCCGGAGAATGACTTGCTTGCCGCAATCAATCTCGAAAATGTTTGTTTGTGTTCAAGTTGAAATGGGTGTTAACAGATAATTTCAGCTTGTTCGCCGGACGAAATCAGGAGGGATTCCTATGCCGCAGGATCAATATAATGCTACATTGCTGATGATTATGTCTGTCCTTGTAGCGGCTATGATTGGTTTGATTGTGCTGTACACTTTTATGAGAAAGAAGCGCGATAGCGAAGCCGCTACGGATCCGTTAACCGGAGGCGTGGCTGAACGTTTTTTTTTGCTGCGGGCGCATATGATTCTTAAGGGTAAAGAGAACTGTTTCGCCCTGATTTCCCTGCAGGTAAAAAATATGTCCAGTATCTGCGTTTCCTTTGGACCCAGTGAGCAGAACGCAACATTGAACCGAGTACATGACGCACTGGAAAAGCAGCTAAGCAGTGAAGAACTTTTTGCTCGTACTGGTGAAGATACCTTCTTCTTCCTGTTGAAAAACCGCAAGCCCGATGAGATTTGCGCCCGGTTGGAGCGTATTTGTAATACGGCTAATTCAAGAAAAGACGGCTATTCCTTAGATCTTTACTTCGGTATATATCTTCCTGAAAACGCGGAAACCAATATGGAAGAACTGATGGGTAAGGCTGCGCAGGCCCGTCTTAGCAGCCCTGTGGGGCGCAGATATCACTTCTATGACCGAGGCCTTTGGGAGACCACTGTGCTGGAACGGGATATGGCGGATTCTATGGACCATGCTTTGCAGATCAATGAATTCGTGGTGTATTATCAGCCTAAAGTCAGCGTATTGGATCAGCGAATAGTTGGTGCGGAAGCACTTGCCCGGTGGCGGCATCCCCAACGGGGAATGTTATCTCCGGATATGTTTTTGGAGCTGGCTGAGCGGTATCAGAAAATTACCCATATCGACCGATTTGTTTTTGAAAATGTCTGTGCTACGTTAGCGCGTTGGAAAAAGCAGGGACGAGAAATATGCCCCATTTCCCTAAATCTGGCACGAGCGGATTTGGACTTGCCGAACTTAGCGGATGAGCGTTATGAAATATGCTGCAGATATGGTGTAGAGCCTGCCAGTATTGAATTTGAATTAAAGGAAAGTCTGCTGTTGGAAAATCTGGAACGGGCAAAGTCTCTTGTTGAAAGGTTTCATGCGCTGGGCTTCCGCTGTGCGATAGACAATTTTGGCGCGGATGTTACGGCTATGCAGCTATTGAGTTCGCTGGATATTGATACCATCAAGTTGGATAACAGCTTTTTCGGCGGCAACAATGATAACCGCCGTGGCCGGTATATTGCGGAGGCGATCCTCAAAGTTACCAGCCAGTTGCACATCCGCACAGTAGCGGTGGGTATTAGCAGCCAGGGACAACTGCAGTTCCTGCAGCAGGCAGCTTGTGATATGATCCAGGGATTTTACTACTCCAAGCCGATTCCTTTGGAAAAGTTTGAAAGTGAGGCTTGGGATCAAGGATTACTGAAGTTTGTGGAATCTGATGTATATGGCGCGCAGCCTACCGAAAAGATGCCCGTTGCAGCTAACGGTTCTCAAACCGGCAAGAGCATCATCCTATTCTCCTACTTGCCGAAAGAAGATACGGTAGAATTTTCTGACGTGTTTTCTCCTGTGCTGGGCGGAAAAAACTGTTTCCACAATGCGTTGACGCTCTTCCATGCCTCTGAACTGATTCATGAAAATGATAGAGAAGATTTCTTCCGCCTCTTGGAACGCTGCCAGCGTGAAGAAGGCTGGGTGGAAAACACGCTTCGGTTCTATTTGGCCCAAGACCGTTATGGATGGCTGGAGATACGCCTGCACCGGGAAGTCCTTAATACGGAGATTGTCATAAGCGGTACGATGATTAATGTGTCCGAATGGAAGAATGAGGTTAATCGTTGGAAAGAAAAAGCGACCCGCGATGCCCTTACCGGTTTGTATAACCGTGCATATTACGAGCATACGGTTCAGGCCCAGCTGGAACAGAAATCGTTTGCCAGTGCCGCGCTTATCTTTATCGATGTGGATGATTTTAAGCGGGTTAACGATACATTTGGTCATATGTTCGGCGATAATGTGTTGTGCTATGTGGCCAAGCAGATACTTGGTGTTTTCAGGCATTCTGATGTGGTTGCTCGATATGGCGGTGATGAGTTCGTAGTTTTTGCTCCGTCCATTCAACCGGAAGTGCTAAAGGATCGTTTGCAGCGCCTTTGTAATGCGTTTAAATTCCCCTACCGTGGCGAGTCAATAGAATACAAAGTATCTGTTACCCTTGGTGCAGCCATGTACCCCAATGATGGTGTAGATTACAGCACACTTTTAGACCATGCCGACTGTGCCCTTTACGAGGCAAAGAATTTGGGCAAGGATCGATTTGTTTTGTACGAACCCCATATGAAGGGAAAATCTAACGAGGCGTGACCCCAAATCCGTATTTTGAAAGAAGGTGACCACTGTGCTCCCGTGGCTAATGGCGTTTGCGGGGTTTGCCCTATATCTGCTATATGATATTGATAGTTTTACAGCACTGTGGAAACCGTTGCGATTGGGGTTCGCTGTTGGAACGTTGCTTATTGCTATCGCTACCGCTATACAGTTGCATGCGGCTTTGTCTGAAGAAGCTTTTTACGGTTTATGGGATATTTTGCTGTTTCTGTTAGGATTGTTGGCTTTAGTAGCGTTGGTTTACTGTCTCTTTTTCGCATTGCCTTTTGACGCAACCTATACTAATCCGGAACAAGGCCGGCGGACCTATACCTTTGGGATTTATGCTTTATGCCGGCATCCGGGTATCTTATGCTTTTTCGCGATGTATTTATTTTGGGGCATAGCTGCCTTGCCAACGAATTTTTTGTGGTATGGAATGGTAATCTCCATACTTAATTTAGCTTATACCTTTTTCCAAGACCGAGTGACTTTCCCCAAAACTTTTTGCGATTACGATGACTACCGAGAGAAAGTACCTTTTTTGCTTCCCACGGCAGCCAGTTTCCTCCGGGCTGTAAAGACCTGGGGCTACTCTTATGAAAAGGAGGAAAAAATGTGAGATTTCAGGAAAAACTGCACGAATACTCCAAGGAAGAGATTTGGGAGGAATATTGTGGTTTTCTGACCCTATCTACTGAGGAATTTATGGCCATCCAAAAGCGTCTGCTTACCGAACAAATGGAATTGTGGTGTAACAGTGCATTGGGCCAGAGTATTCTTAAGGGCAAAGTTCCTACTACGATTGAGGAATTTCGTACGATGGTGCCCCTCACTACATACGAAGATTATGCCCCGATTTTGCTTTCCAAGCAAACCAAGGCACTGCCCGGTGAGCCCGTCCTGTGGGTGCAGACCTCTTGGGAAGGTGGCGTGCATCCAATCAAGGTGGCGCCGTATACCAAGGGCATTCTGGACACATTCCAGCATAATGTTATGAGCTGCCTGGTTTTGGCTACAAGCCGGAAGAAGGGGGACTTTGACATTAGTGTTACGGACCATATGCTCTATGCATTGGCACCGTTGCCTTATGTTACCGGTTTGCTTCCACTTTTGTGTAGGGAAGAAATAGACTTTGAGTTTTTGCCTTCTGTAAAAGATGCTGTCAATATGTCCTTCAAGGAACGCAACATCCAGGGTTTCAAGCTGGGTGTTAAGAAGGGGATTGAGTATTTCTTTGGCTTGGGCAGTGTGTTATATTACGTAAGTCAGAGCCTTTCCTCAATCAACAGTAACAGAAGTAAATCCTTGGGAGAACTGTTGCGTAGTGTGTCTCCCACGATGATCTTCCGTATGGCCAAAGCCAAACGCGTTTGCCGCAAGGAAAATCGCGAGTTACTACCCAAAGATCTGTTTAAACTGAAAAGCTTCATGTGTGCCGGTACTGACAACCGATGCTATAAGGCAGATTTGGAACATATGTGGGGTGTTACCCCTATGGAACTTTTTGCGGGCACTGAACCTACTTGCATTGGCTGTGAGACTTGGAGCCGCGAAGGCGTTTACTTCTTTCCGGACGCTTGCTTCTACGAATTCATTCCTGAAGACGAGATGAATCGCAACATGGAAAATCCCAATTATCAACCCCGTACCATTCTGTGGGATGAAGTGGTTCCCGGTGGTATATATGAGATCGTGCTCACGGTCTTTAAAGGTGGCGCTTTTGCCCGTTACCGGGTGGGCGATGTGTTCCGTTGTACCGGTATTGGCAGCACGCTGGAAAATAACACCATACCGCGTTTCCAGTATATTGACCGTGTGCCCCAGATTATTGATATTGCCGGTTTTACCCGTATTACCGAAAAATCCATCAATCAGGCAGTGGAACTGTCCCGTCTACCTATTGAAAACTGGACGGCGAAAAAGGAATTTTCCGAAAACAACCGGCCGTATCTGCATCTGTATGTTGAATTACAACGCAACAACCTGATTAATAGCGCTATCAGTACCCGAATTCTACAGGATCAACTGGGCATTTACTTCCGTTATTTAGATCAGGACTATGAAGATCTCAAGAAAATTTTGGGAGTGGATCCGCTGAAGATCACTATGCTGAAATGCGGTACTTTCGCTGCGTATCATCGTAAATTTGGTACGACTATCCGTAAGATGAATCCCGAAAGCTGCGAGATCAATGATCTTCTGACGTGTCACCAAATTGACAGTCTTGAAAGGAGATGGACAGTGGATGATTGGATATAGCTGGGTGCCTATCACAGCACTTTTCTGTTATCTGTTCTTGTTTTTAACCTTTCTAGCTTCAAAGAAAAAAGAAAAGGTTATCCGATCCTTTATGGGATTGATGCTCATCATGATCCTTTGGGTCGGCGGCTCCTTCGCGATGCGTATGCAGCTATGGCCGTCTGTAAACTTTTGGCATCATGTATCCGTTTTGGGCATGATTTTGGTACCGCCCGGGTACTACATGTTTGTTATGGACTTTTTGGAAGAGAAAAAAGTCTATGGCAAGTATATTTGGATGCTGCTGCACATTGGCATATTTGTATTCAATTGCTTAACCTGCTGGTTTGTACCGGAACCGGAAGTTGTCAGTAACGGAACTTCCACCCAGTTCTTATATCATTATTCCTGGCATATTTATCTGCTGGGACTTTTGATGCTGCCTTGTTTGGTACAGGTGGTTTTGGTTTCCCATCGCCATTGTAAGGGCAACAGCATTGCCTTCCAACAGCTTAAGCCGATTTTGGTCGGTGTTCTGTACCTTTTGGTGGGTCATATTGCTTCTACCCTGCCTTTCTTCATGGGCTTTCCGCTGGATATTGCATCCGGCATTGTGAATGTCTGCTTCGTTTTCTACGCGCTTTACAAAAAGCGGCTGTTTAAAATGACGCTGTTGCTTTCCAAGACCAACTATTTGCTGTTCTCCCTGGCTTTCAGCTGCTTTATTATTTACAATATTGCCGGCTCGATGCAACGGTTCTTCACCGATACAGCGGGAATGGATTATACATTTTCTGTTGTTGTCATTACGGCAACATTCTTCGCAACGGTTTTTGTACTTTACAGCATTCTGGCATCGGTTTTTAACACCATCTTTACACGTAATGAGCAGCAGCATATGCAGTGCATCAGCCAACTGGGGGATGATGTTACTCATATGTTTAGCGTAAATGATATCCTGCAGAATATGACGGATGTTATTCTGCAGACCACCCATGTGGAACGCATGAGCGTCTTTATTCGGCAGCCGGATGGTGACTATCGTATTGAATTTACGACCAACCCGCTAGATGAAAAGGGCTTCTATCTGCGAAACGACCATCCGTTGGTAAGCTACTTCAAGCAGACTGACAAGTATGCCACCCGGCGTGACTTCTCCCGGTCGACTGTGTATCGCAGTTTATGGGAGTCAGAAAAAAAACTCCTTACTACCCTGAAGGTGGAGTGCTTTATTCCCATCTCCAGTGAAAAGGACCTTGTTGGTATCGTGGCTCTGCCGGAAAGAAAGGATTTTCAGCCTTATCCGGACAATGACTTGGCGCTTGTGCATACAATTGCTTCGACTTGCGCTACTGCGGTTAAGGATGCAACTATCTATGAACGCGCGATTACAGAGGCACGCCGAGATAAGCTGACCGGCCTTCTCAACCGTAAGTTCTTCCTGGAGCTGATGGATCAGGAATTCGAACGGTATAAGGACAGCGCACTTTCCCTTTGCTTGTTTAATGTGGATGATTTTAAGCTGTATAACCAGTTATACGGTAGTCAGGAAGGCGATCTTGCACTTTCCCGTATTGCCGGTATTCTTTGCTCCGCGATCAATGAAACTTGCCATGCAGCTCGTATCGGCGGTAAGGAATTTGCATTGTTGCTTCCCGGCTATGATATCCATTCCGCTAAGCTACTTGCTGAAAATTTGGCGACTGAGGTTATGGAAATTAACAAACGAAGCGGTGGGCAGGTTACCAAGCCTCTTACTGTCAGCGCTGGTATCTGCGCTGCACCCTATATGGCATCCAGCGCTAAGGAATTGTTCCAGAATGCGGAAACGGCTGTGTATACGGTAAAGCAATCGGGCAAGAATGCTGTGCAGATATATTCTTCCGAGATATTCCGTCGGGAAACGCAGGAGGATAGTACGCACCGTAGTGGCTACGGTGAAAATGCGAACACGATCTATGCGCTTACTGCAGCAATCAATACCCGTGATCATTACACATTCCAGCACTCTCAAAATGTGGCTTACTATGCATCGGAACTGGCGCAGGCAGCCGGCATGGGTGAAGATCTGTTGGAAATCGTCAAGGAAGCAGGTATGCTGCATGACATCGGTAAGATCGGTGTCCGGGAAGATATACTTAATAAGCCGGGAAAACTATCTTCTGAAGAGTATGATATCATGAAAGGACATGTAGAGAATGCGGTGAACATCATTCGCTATTTGCCCTCTTTGGATTATGTTATCCCTGCTGTACAAAGCCATCATGAGAGATATGACGGAAAAGGATATCCCCGTCAGCTGACCGGTGATGAGATCCCTATTTTGGGCCGTATTTTGTGTATTGCCGATTCGTTTGATGCTATGACGTCTGTCCGGTCGTACAAGTCTGCCGTAAGTGTGCAAACGGCTATTTCGATCCTGGATAAGGAAGCCGGAAAACAGTTTGATCCCAAGTTGGTTAGGATGTTCATCAACCTTTTGGAAAAGGGCAGTATAGAAATCCGCAGTCAAACTGCCGAAAACACGCAAGATGCTATAGAACCAATCGGTAGTTCTGAAATTGTGCTTGCTAAATAGTCAAAAACCCCGGCTTGGGCAGAGTGATATGCTACCCCCATAAGAGACAGTGAAAAAGAAAAACTGTTTCTTATGGGTAAGCGTCAAATCTGTCTGCGATTTAGATCAGCAAGCACTGCCTGGCGGTTCACATTCTGGAAAGTTAATAGAAAAAATGCTCCGGCTCTGAGATCAAACTCGAAGCCGGAGTAGATTATTTTGCTCTGTATTCGGTGGGTGCGCACCAGGGCAGCAAACTCTGTACGACTTCTGCATCCATCAGATCCGCATCCTTTGCCTGCTTCAGCAGCCAGGCCAGGTATTTGTATGGATCCAGACCATTTTCAATGGCCGTCTGGATCAGGCTGAACATAATTGCACTGCCGGTGGCACCTTTCGGAGTATTGGCAAACAGGAAGTTCTTCCGGTCAATGACGAAGGGCTTGATACTTCTTTCTGCCCGGTTATTAGATATCTCCAGCCTGCCATCTTTGAGATAGTTGGTCAGATAAGGCCACTGCTCTTTCAAATAATGTAACGCCTTGCCGAGGGCAGACTTCGGCGCAGCAGTCCTGGAATTTGCCCATGCGAACATCGCGTCTAAAACAGGTTTTGCCTGTTCCAGCCGCTCTTTATATCGTTCTTCTGCTGCTTTGTCTGCAATCTCCTGTTCAATTCCGAATAGCAGATTACAGTAGGTCAATCCTTGGGAAGCGGAACTGCCCTTTGCTTTTCCCTTGGGGAGAGATTTCACTGCTTCGTCGAACTTCCTTCGAGCATGGGCCCAGCAGCCAACGACAGTGATATCTTCTCCCAAATCATGGTACCCAGCATAGCCATCCGTATGGAGATACCCCTTATATCTCGCAAGGAACTCTTTAGGATGCTTTGCACCACGCCCAGGCTGGTATTCATACAGGACAATCGGTTTGTCCGTATCGCCACTGGTCCGGTACAGCCACATATAGCTCTCACTTTGCGGTGCTTTCCCGGGTTCATGCAGCACCTGCAGGGTAGTTTCATCCGCATGGAGGACATCTCTCTTGAGAAGTTCTTTATGCAACTGCTCATAGACAGGAGTCAGGTAATCTTCCGTTGCTTTCAAGATCCAGTTGGACATGGTCTGTCGGCTTAAGTGGATGCCCTTCCGGTTAATCTCCTGCTCCTGCCGGTATATGGGCGAGCCCATGACGAACTTTTGAGTCATGATATGGGCAATGGCCTCCGGTGTAGCAAAGCTACCGGGGATGATGTTCTTTTCACGGGGTGCCTTTACAATAGGAGTTTCACAGCCTTCGTCAGCGTTTTCGCTGCAGTTCTTACAGGCGTAGGTATAATAGATATCTTCGTGGACAATGGTCTGAGCAGGGATAATCTCCAGAGTTCGGACAACTTCCTTGCCAATTTCTGTCATGGTATCCCCGCACTGAGGACATACCAGATCCTCTCCCTCCAGGCGGTGTTCTACCTGTTTGGTCTCAATGCCCTC
>JBGVLR010000283.1:0-23075 GCA_045124375.1 Acetatifactor sp. | reverse complement strand
ACTGGGAATCCCTATGACATCCGGCTATGAATATGTCTATTATTGGAAAGATATGTTTGCAGAGGCTGGTGTCTCTGTTCCTACGACATGGGATGAATTTATTGAAGCCGGAATAGCGCTGCAGAATTATTATGGAGCATCCTTGGGATTGGGTCATGACCAGGTGCTGTCCATGTTTTCGGCTAAGAAAGCAGCTATGATCGCATGCGGCGACTGGGCACTACAGACAATGGAAAAGGATGCGGAAGACCTTTCTGATCTCGGTACCTTTTATCTGCCTGCAAGGGATACGGAAGAAGATCCTTACAATGTGATCGTACAGGGTGATTCCTTCATGGGTGTGACCACACATTCCAAGCATCCTGAGGCGGCAGTTGCCTTTATTGAGTGGTTCTATTCCGAAGAATTTTATCCGGAATATATTAACTATATTTCCTCAGCATCCTCAATGACCAATTTCCCGAAGGAAAAGGCTGCTGTATTGGCAGAAGCAGATGAGAACTGTCCGGATAAAGTATTGATCATGTATGACGGCGGCGGAGATGATTTTACAGCGATTCAGAATAACATTACATTTGACTATAAAAAGCTGGGGGCTCAGATGCTGACAGAAGGCTTTGACCTGGATGCCACTTTTACAGAATTAAACGAAAAATGGAAGAGTGCAAGAGAGAAGCTGGGAATCCGGTAAGTGATCAGCACGGCAAACCGGGGAGATTGATATAGTGGGACTGCTTACAGGCAGTCCCGCAGCTTAAGGAGGTTATCATGACAAAGTTAAATAAGCAGCGAAAGCTTTTTATCGTGTTATCCCTGATTATCCCAATGACACTGCTGATAGCGTTCGTTGTAGTCCCTGCAATCGATTTATTCCGAATGAGCTTCACAAATTGGGATGGGTATTCACCGGAGAAAGAATTCGTATTCTTCGACAATTACATAGCGATGTTTCAAAACAAAGACCTTTGGATGTCTCTGAAAAATAATGCAGTATATTTTGCAGCACATTTATTCATGATCGTGGTAGAGCTTGTCATGGCTGTTATTTTGACAGGAAAATTAAGAGCTGCCAAATTTTACAAAACAATGGTATTTATGCCTTATATTATCAACGGAGTAGCTATTTCCTACGCATTTTCCTACTTCTTTTCACCGATCAACGGCGCATTTGATGCCATTTTAAAAAGTGTGGGATTAGAATCCTTGATCAGAAGCTGGCTCTCGGATCCGGAAGTAGTAAACTATGTATTGGCATTCGTTTCCCTGTGGAAATACAGCGGATACCACATTATCCTTTTCATCGCGGCACTTCAGTCTGTACCCCAGGATATTCTGGAGGCGGCAAAAGTGGACGGTGCCAATTCCCTGCAGCTGTTCCGCTATATTCAGGTGCCTGCCATCATGTTAATGGTGGATTACGTGCTGTTTGACAACATCAGAGGTGCATTACAGGTGTTTGACATTCCTTTCGTCATGACGGCGGGGGGGCCCGGATATGCATCCTCTACCTTTACCTTATACACGATCAAGACAGCCTTCTCATTCTCCAACTTCGGCCTGGCATCTACCATGGCTGTGGCAATTATGATCATGATCGTCATCATATATGTGGTACAGAACTACATTATTCATGGATTGATTTTAAAAGACAGGAGGAAAGCATAATGGCAAAGAGGGTTACTTCTCAGATCATAAAGCAGCTAATCTGCATTTGTATGGTGGCCATCGTTCTGGCACCTATCATTTTGACATTGTTTGCTTCATTAAAGACCAAGTCCGATATGGTAAACACATCGCCTCTTTTACTTCCTTCTTTTAGCAGGATTACCTTTGACAATTATAAAGAGGTTTTGTCGAATAAGCAGTTGATTGTTGGTTTTAAAAATACGGGAATTATCCTGGCCGTATCCCTGGTTTTCAATGTGCTGTTCGGTACCATTACGGCGTACATTATCGAAAGATTTGAATTTAGGGGGAAGAAAATCATTGTAAGCCTTTTCTTCCTGGGAATGCTGATTCCCACATTCGTTACGGAAATTGCCAGATTTCAGATCATTCAGAAGCTGCATCTCTATAATACGCTGGGCGCACCCATTATCATTTATGTAGCTTCTGACCTGATGCAGCTGTACATATACAGGCAGTTTATTTCCGGTATCTCTGTTGCGCTGGACGAAGCCGCACTGTTGGACGGATGCTCCTATTTTAAGCTGTTCGGTAAAATTATCTTTCCGCTCCTTGCGCCGGCAACGGCAACAGTCTGCATCATTAAGGCAATCAGCATTATCAATGATATGTATATTCCTTATCTGTACATGCCGAAGAATAAGCTTCGTACTCTGACCACATTCCTGATGGACTATGCAAATGCACAGCTGGGGTCATGGCAGACACTGGCAGCAGGAATCATCATTATCATGATTCCGACGGTGATTCTTTACCTGATATTCCAGAAACATATTCTGGCAGGGGTGGCTGCGGGAGCGGTGAAGGAATAACCTTTTGTAAAATTTGAATCCCTGTAAAAAGGAAAAAGAACAACATAGGGCCCGCGCTATTCATAAATGCGCGGGCCAAACTGTATACGTTGTATCTTTCTAGACGTTCATCCGCTGATAGATTTCGTCATTGGTATCTTCAGGATATTCCTCTACCAAAGCAAGAATAGGCTCGATAACTTCCGGTGATTCTTCTACCTCATCGGCAATTATTTCCAGCGACTTTCCTTTTAAGTACTTTTTGCGTACCTGAGAAATCAATTTTAAGGTCTCGCCTTCGCCCTTACCTTCTATCCTGCCTTCTGCCTTACTGTCGTCTAATAAACCTTTCAAAGCCTCACACATATTAACACCCGTACCTTCCTTTTTCTGCTTTACCACCTGACTTTTCATACCAACCATTACTCCTATCGCTTCCGCCGTTTCGCTGTCTATATTCCGGTAAGCTTCATTTTCTGCCATGAGCTTTTTCAGTTTGTTTTTATCCTGACGGCAGGCAATCGCCATGAACAGTTCCTTTAGTGATGTCTTAAAATGATTGAAGTCCTCAAGTTCATTGATGCAGATAAGCTTCATATGGTAATCGGAAAAGAGCTGTTCCCACAGCTGACTGTCCTCGCCAAAATCCATCATGTCTTTCAGACTTCTGGGTCCTGTCCATTTTTCTTTGCCGGTATAAACACATACTGTAAATGCCGGTGCCAGCCGGTCCGTACTGTACAGACCACATTTGAACTCGGCACCTGTCATAGGCAGATTCTTACCCTTATGCTGATTCTGCTTCTTGATATTCCTGATCTGCTTGCCATATTCCAGGGAGTCATAATTCATATGCCGCCAGGGCATAGTGTAATCAATATCATCCTGATTTTCGATAGCCAGAACCTTCAGCCTGACTCCGGATTTGAGACGCTTTTTCAAATCCCGGATTCGGGGAATCGTTTTCCTGCCTCTGTCTTCTTTGTAAACTTCAGAACCTTCTTCCAATTCCTCAGGCTTAACCATTTCCTGACCATCGAAACAGCCTCCGTTATACAGATCTGCAAATCGTTCATTGTCGTCCAGGTAGTCCATCATTGCATCGCTTTCCTGTCCCAAATACATACCCTCCTTTTCGGCAGAGTCCGGAACGTCCGAAAAATGCATGCAATCTTCCGGAATATGCCCACCCAGGGTGCACTATCCCTACACTTCTGCCATTATTCAATTACCTAATATCCGGTGAAAAACGGCAGAAACGCCATTAGACCACAGAATCTTAGAAAAACTATTTAATATAATAAGTACTTACTAAAAACAGTGTAGCATAACATTTTTGGTATGTCAATAGGCAGAAAAATAAAGCGCGATTCAGTTGTTACTATTCGTTACCCAATCCCCTGATAATGAGTTCAAAAAAGTCAGAGATATACTGTGATAAATCGTAAGAATACTGTCTTCTGGCCCATTCCATAACGCACCCGCGAAGGCTCATAACAATATACGAAGCCATTTCTGCAGGTGAGATATCGGAACGAAATTCTTTCGTCTCAATCCCTTTCAGAATGATTTGTTCAGGGATGCTGTACAGCGAACGCATATGCTCGGCAGCCATATCCTCCTGGGTGGACGGCAATGGAACGTTTGTGTTGCTGATCAGAGACCCGTAAGTGGCAACGGTGGCTATAGAATCATTGGCAAAAGCCTTTGCAAAAAGGCGCAGATTATCAGCCTGTGTATCACAGTTAAGAGTAGGCTGCACAACATCAGTCAGATAAATATCAATATCGCGCAGGATATCATTTAAAAGGTCCTGCTTGTCCTTGTAATAGTGATAAAAAGTTCCGATAGATACACCACAGTATTCACAAATCCTGCGCACATCGGCTTTGTCGTAGCCCACTTCATGGATTAATTCTGTGGCTCCTTCGAGTATTCTTTGCTTTTTGGCAGTATATCCGGCTCTTCTCAAATGAATTCCCCCATGTCATACTAATTTTTAGAATATTGTCACAATATTTTTAAATAGTATAACTGAACATTCCGATTTTGTAAATAATCGTTGCTATTCAGCCATCATCTTGATTTCGCAGGTTTGCGGCTTTTCCGTGGCTGATGCAGCAACAAACTTTGATTATGGCCAAGTGCCATATGCTCGGGCCAACGAATAATCTTATAACTTGAGAAAAAAGTATTGACAAAATTAGAACACTGTTCTAAAATCAACCTATCAATTCCAAAGATTGATAATCTAATAGCAGGGAGTGATCACATGAAAGAGTTAAACTTTATTATCAAACCCGATAAGCTCGAACAGGTGAAGGAAATTCTGGTGGATGAATTTCACTGCGGCGGTATGACAGTACATAATGTGTTAGGCTGCGGTGAGCAAAAAGGATTTACAGAAGAGTATGTCGGTGTCAGGACTCATGTTAACCTACTTCCGAAGATGCATATCTCAGTAGTTGTTAAGGATGAGGATGTTGACCGTATCATCGATGAAATCTGCGACAGAATCACCACCGGTCACTATGGTGACGGTAAGATTTTCATCAAGGATGTGATCGATGCTGTGAGAGTCAGAACCAAGGAACGCGGTGACAAGGCAATCTAGTGTGGATGGTAAAAAAGCTCTAAGCGGTATTGAAAAACCTAGAACGATGTTCTAAAATCAACTCAATTGAATACCTTTATAATAAATCGGAGCATACGATGGTGTATCAGAAATGAAACCTCGTATGTTTTTTTGATTTATAAAAGTCTTTTTTGATGAAAGATTTAGTTGTTCAGGTGTTTCAGTTGAAGAGCAATTGGTTTTCTAACCGGTTGTTCATGAAAAGGAGGAGAAAAATATGATGAAAAAATTTTCGAAAAAAATCTGGGCTCTCGTATTTGCAGGAATGATGGCTGTATCCTGTGTCGGATGCGGCAGTCAGGGGGACACTTCCTCGACAGCAGGCAGTGCGGCAGCAGGCAGTGCGGCAGCAGGCAGTGCGGCAGCAGGCAGTGCCGCTTCAGGCAGTGCAGCAGAAGGTACTGCAGGAGGTGCATCTGATACAGCATCCGCTGAAACCGGATACAAGGATGAAATGCATATCGCACTGGCAACAGAACCCACCAATCTGGATATTGTGGTAAATACGGCAACGGTTTCTACGGAAATTGCTTATGGAACCATTTTTGAAGCGCTGGTATCCATGGATGAAAATTATCAGCCCGTTGCAGAACTGGCTGAGTCATGGGATGTAAGCGAGGACAGCACAGAGTACACATGGTACTTAAGACAGGGAATTCTTTTCCACAACGGACAGGAGATGACAGCCGAGGATGCTGCAGCTTCCATGAACCGTTGGCTGGCAAATGCAGGTAATGCACAGTCCATGATCGGTGATGCAGAGTTTGTTGCAGAAGATACCTATACCCTGAAACTGAAAATGGATCATGCATGTGCATATGTAAATGAGCTGATCGCAGGTCTGGGCCAGAGAGCAGCTATCATGCCGAAGAGTGTTATTGATGCAATTGATGAGACCGGTATCGTGTCTGAGTATATCGGCACAGGCCCTTACAAATTTGTTGATTGGGCTGAGCATCAGCAGATTCATATTACAAGAAACGATGACTATCAGCCTTACGGTGAAGAGGGAGTGTTCTCCGGCTGGGCAGGCTATAAGTCAGCATATACCAAGGATATCTATTTTGAGATCGTAACAGATGCAAGTACCATCACAGCAGGTATGCAGTCCGGCGAATACGATGCAACTACCGGTATTACAGCAGATAATATCTACTTATTTGAAGACGACAGCTCTTACATTGTAGAAGGTCAGGAATGTGAGATGGCATTCCTCATCTTTAATAAGAAAGAAGGTCTTGGTGCAGATCCTGCAATCCGCAGAGCTGTTCAGGCGGCTATCGATTCTGAAGAAGTAATGCTTGGAACATATGGTTCTGAGGAAATGTATTCTCTGTATTCCAGTTATGCATTCAGTAATATTGCAGACTGGTACACAGAGGCAGGCAGCGAGTATTACAACCAGGGAGATCCTGAGAAAGCAGCACAGCTTTTGGCAGATGCCGGCTATACTACAGACAAACCGTTCAGAATCCTTGTTGCATCAGATGACGCCGGATTCTACAGCATGGCCGTTATTATGCAGAATCAGTTACAGGAAGCAGGAATGAACGTAGAAATCCTTTCTTATGACTGGGCAACCTTTGTAAGCGTAAGAAATGATCAGCCTGAAAATTACGATGCATTTATTACAAGCTTTTCACCTAAGATTCTTCCTACTATGAACCTTTACCTCTCCGATACATGGGCCGGCTGGGTAAATGATGAAAGAATTCTGGGAGATTTGACTTCCATTAATACAGATACCTCAAAAGAAAGTGCTGTTGAAAAATGGGTTGCTCTTCAGGAGTATATGTATGAAGAAAGTGTTCCTGTAGTAAAATTAGGTTCCTCAATGACATTCATGGTAGGATCCTCCAAGCTGGAAGGAGTCAGATTCTTCGAACACATTGTATATTCCAACTGTAAAGTACAGGAGTAATGAGCAGTGGTTGTGAGACCAACGAACTGTTACAGGATGAGAGTTTCCTAATCGAAACTCTCTCCTGCTTTTAAAGAAGAAAAGAGGTAAAGTTCATGAAGATATTGATCAGCGCAGACATTGAAGGCACAGCAGGAATTGCCACCTGGGACGAGGCGTCCAAGACACATCCCGAATATCCCTATTTCAGAAAGCAGATGACCGAAGAGGTATGCGCCGCATGCAAGGGTGCTTTAGACAGCGGAAAAGTGGATGACATTCTGGTGAAGGATGCCCATGGAAGTGCCTGTAATATTATTCCGGAATATTTACCCAAAGAAGTGAAGCTGTTAAGGTCATGGGAAGGCGCTCCCGGCGGGATGATGGCCGGCATCAGGGAAAATATTGATGCGGTGGCCATGACGGGGTATCATTCGGCTGCATACACAGCAGGCAATCCACTGGCTCATACCATGAACAGACAGAATCAGTACGTAAAAATAAACGGTAAGATCGCCAGTGAATTTATGATCAATTCCTTCACAGCAGCATATTATGGTGCATCCGTTATTTTTGTAAGTGGTGACAAATTCCTGTGCGAGAGTGCCAGAGAGCTCGTTCCCAATATAGAAACGGCAGAAACCATGCAGGCTTACGGTGATGCGGTGATCGGCATCCATCCCGAACTTGCCAGAGAAAAAATTGCAGCCGGAATGAAGGCAGCTGCAGAGAAAGACTTGGCACTTACGAAAATAACACTTCCCAAACATTTTTCTGTGGAGATCGAATTCAAAGAATTCGGTAAAGCATACAGAGGAAGTTTTTATCCGGGAGCAGTCAGAGTGGGAACCAAAGGCATTGCCTTTGAAAACGATGACTATTTTGAAGTATTAAGATTTTTATTTTTCACACTTTAAGAATGAATATTACAGAAAGGAGGGGTCCCTGTGAAGAAATATATTTTGAAAAGACTGATTGCGATCATACCGTCCATGCTGGTGGTTTCCGTAGTCATCTTTATGATCATTCATTTAACACCCGGTGACCCGGCGTCAGTTATGTTAGGAGATCAGGCCGATATTGCGGCAGTGGAGGCATTGAGAGAGTCTCTTGGACTCAATGACCCGTTGCCGGTACAGTATATCAATTGGCTTGGCGGCGTGCTGCACGGCGACCTGGGACAATCACTTTACAGCAATGACGATATGGTCACTTTGATCAAGAATCATTTAGGACCGACCTTTTCGTTGACAATATATGCGCTGTTGATCGCAGTCCTGGTGGCGGTTCCCCTTGGTATCATTGCAGCCAAGAAGAGAGGAACCATTGTTGACCAGAGCATCTCTGTTTTCTCTATGATCGGTATCTCTCTTCCCAGCTTCCTGTTGGGGCTGCTGCTTATGATGTTCCTGGCAGTAAAGATGAAATGGCTGCCCGTCGCCGGTTATAAGAGTCTGGATCAGGGTTTGGGAATTCATTTAAAATACCTGACCATGCCGGCTATCGCACTGGGATTTATGGAGGCAGGTCTTATCTTAAGAATGACAAGATCATCAATGCTGGAGGTGTTAAGCAGCGACTACATAAGAATGGCGAAGGCCAAAGGAGAGAAGAACTGGTCCATTACTTTAAAGCATGCACTCAAAAATGCACTGATCCCGATTGTTACCTCCATCGGTCAGACCTTCATGGGCCTGATGTCAGGAGCAACTGTAGTAGAATCCATCTTTAATATTCCCGGCATAGGTAAGCTGATCATTACGGCTGTCCAACAGAGAGACTACGAGGTGGTTCAGGCCATTGTTCTATTTATTTCCGTAGTAAATATTTTAATCTGTCTCGGTATTGACCTGATCTATGGTCTGATCGATCCGAGAGTAAGACTGGAAGATTAGGAGGTGACAGACATGAGTACAGCACAGACCGAATATAATGCCCTGGATTTAAAGAAAGCCAGAAAAGAACTGCAGAAAGAGCAGCGTCAGCTGAAGCTTCGAAAGCTGAAGAAGAATAAACTGGCTATTATAGGCGGCACTATCACCATAATCATGATCCTGCTTGCAATCTTTGCTCCGGTCATTGCTCCTTACGGACCATATGAAATGGAAGTAAGAGACAGATTACAGGCGCCAAGCGCAGCTCATATCTTCGGTACGGATTCCTACGGCAGAGATGTTTTTACGAGAGTTCTGTACGGAGCAAGAGTATCGATGTCAATCGGTGCCGCAGTTGCGTTTTGTACCATGATCATCGGTATGATCGTAGGACTGCTTGCCAGCTATTATAAAATACTGGACAGTATTCTCATGAGAATCTGTGACGGACTGAGTGCGATTCCTTCTTCCCTTCTTGCCATTGCCCTTATGGCGGCACTTGGCTCAAGTGAAGAAAACGTTATCATCAGTCTGGTGGCAGTCAGCTTCCCAAGTGTAGCCAGAATCGCCAGAGCCTCTGCCATGGTGGTAAAGGAACAGACATACATAGAGGCGATGAAAGCGTCCGGCGCGTCCGTTCCCAGAATCCTTTTCAGACACATCGCACCCAACGTGCTTTCACCTGTCATTGTTCAGGTTTCCTTTGCATTTGCCTCCGCGATCATTACGGAAGCCGCCCTCAGCTTTCTCGGTGTAGGTGTTCCTGTTCCCAATCCCAGCTGGGGCAACATCCTCAATGAAGGTAAGGCAGTCATTAATAAGGCATGGTGGATGATCGTATATCCGGGTACTTTTACAGCTCTTGCAGTACTGGGATTAAATATCTTCGGTGACGGACTCAGAGATTATCTTGATCCCCATTCCAACTAGGAGGAGCAGCCATGGAAACTATTTTAAAAGTAGAAAATTTAAGTACTTCTTTTAAGACCGAAAGAGGTGTCATGAAAGCCATAGATGGTGTATCCTTTGAGGTTCACAAGGGTGAGATACTTGGAATTGTAGGGGAATCAGGATGTGGTAAAAGTGTTACCTCCCAGTCAATCTTAAGATTATACGATGAAAAATATCAGGTTATCTATTCCGGAGATATTGTATTTGCAGATAAGAGCATCTTAAAGATTTCGGAAAAGGAAATGCAGGATGTACGGGGCAATGATATCGCCATGGTCTTTCAGGATGCATTAAGTGCATTGAATCCGGTATTTACCGTCGGTCATCAGATCATGGATACGTTAAAGATCCACCAGGGCC
Source organism: Acetatifactor sp. (assembly GCA_045124375.1). GTDB lineage: Bacteria > Bacillota > Clostridia > Lachnospirales > Lachnospiraceae > Acetatifactor. Next base: position 12,878 of record JBGVLR010000283.1, on the reverse strand, counting down.
TTAAGAAAAAGGAAGCCAGGGAGAAGGCCATTGAAATGCTTCGCCTCGTAGGGATTCCCGACCCGCAGAAAAGAGTTGACCAATATCCCCATGAATTGTCGGGCGGTATGAGACAGCGTGTCATGATAGCCATAGCCCTTTGCTGTCAGCCCAAACTGCTGATCGCCGATGAGCCTACCACAGCGCTGGATGTTACCATTCAGGCACAGATCATGGATCTGATTCTGGAATTAAATAAAAAGCTGGATATGGGTGTCATGCTGATCACCCACGACCTTTCGGTGGTTGCCGAGGTCTGCAGCAGGGTTGCCGTTATGTATCTGGGACAGATTGTAGAAGAAGCGGACGTCAATACCATTTTTGATATGCCGGGACACCCTTATACCATGGGACTGATGAAATCGGTTCCCAAGATCGAGGGAAACAGAGAGGAACGTCTGTATCAGATCAAAGGAACAGTGCCGCTGCTCAATCAGATTCCCAAGGGCTGCAGATTTTCACCCAGATGCCCTTATGCCACAAAGAAATGTTTTGAAGAGATGCCGGAACTTCGTAAAATCAGCGATACACAAAGTGTACGTTGCTTCCATACCGGAGAGTTTGAATGCGACATGCGTTCATGAGCAAGCAGCAAAGCGGATTGCGAAAGTCCGCTTTACTGAATACGTGTGATTCCAAATGCGTAGGAAAGGAAGTTATTATGGAGGAAAATAGAGAGATAATCCTGGAAGCACAAAATGTTAAAAAATATTTTCCCATCAGAGGCACTTTGGGAAAGGTCGTTAATAATGTGAAGGCGGTGGATGATGTTTCTCTTGCATTATACAAGGGAGAAACCTATGGCCTTGTAGGCGAAACCGGATGCGGAAAGAGCACGTTGGGACGTACTTTGATAGATCTGATGCCCGCAACAGAAGGCAGCATTACCTTTCAGGGCGTGGATATCACCAAATTAAAAGAAACGGAGATCAGAAAGCTGCGCAGGAAAATGCAGATGGTTTTCCAGGACCCGTATACATCACTGGACCCCAGAATGCGGGTTGGGGATATCCTGACAGAAGTTCTGGAAATACAGAAGATCGGCGCTCCTGAAGAACGTCAGGACATGGTCATGGAAATCCTTGAAAAGGTGGGACTGAGACCGGAGCAGTATTACAGATTTCCTCATGAATTTTCGGGCGGTCAGAGACAGAGAATCGGACTGGCGAGAGCATTTATCTTAAATCCCGATCTGGTCATCTGCGATGAGCCGGTTTCGGCGCTGGACGTGTCCGTTCAGTCACAGATCATCAATCTTTTACAGGACTTACAGCAGGAAAAGAAGATGACCTACCTGTTTATCTCCCATGACATGAGTGTCATCAGATATACATCAAACAGGGTAGGTGTTATGTATCTGGGCCACCTGGTGGAGGAGGCCGCCACAGACGATCTGTTTGCGATCCCTCTTCATCCCTATACACAGGTCCTGATGTCCGCTGTGCCCAGTGCCAATCCTCACACCAAAAAGCAAAGGATGGTGCTGGAAGGAGATCTGCCGTCTCCGATTAATCCGCCTTCAGGCTGTGTATTCCATACAAGATGTCCCTATGCAATGAGCATCTGTTCCAAAGAATGTCCTGTAATGAAAGAAAACATGACGGGTCACAGGGTTGCCTGCCATTTATATAATCAGAAATAGAAAGGGAGATAATTATGGGTTATGAAGATCTTGCCAGAGTTTCGCTGTGCAATTTACCGACGCCGTTAGAAGAGTTAAAGAAATTACGGGAGGAGATAGGCGGCCCGAGAATATTTATTAAAAGAGATGATCTGAACGGTCTTGGACTCGGAGGCAATAAGCTGAGAAAGCTGGAGTTTTTGATCGGGGATGCCATGGAGAAGGGCGCAGACACCATAATTACTTCCGGAGGGATTCAGACAAATCACGGACGGCTGACAGCTGCCGCCTGTGCCAAAACGGGCCTTGACTGTTATCTTGTTTTCACAGAAGAGGAAAACGGAGTATATGAGGGCAACAGAATCCTGCAGTCCATGTATGGCGCAAAGCAGGTATTTATCGACAGATACGTAGACTATTCTGTTCCCCCGAAGAAAATGGCAAAGGAAAAATTAAGAGCTGCAGAGGTAGCCATTGCAGACCTGGTGAAACGCTTAAAGGCGCAGGGCAAGAAGCCTTATGTGATTCCCAGAGGCGGCAGGTCCCTGTACGGAACGGCAAGCTATGTATCCGCTATGGTGGAACTGAAACAACAGCTGGATGCAGCCGGTGTGAAAGCAGATTATGTAATTGCGCCGTGTGCCACCAGCTCTACCATGACAGGAATTTCTCTGGGCAACAAGGTAAGCGGTATCAATGCAAAGGTAATCGGCGCAGCACTTTCCCGTTCTGCGGAGGAAGGCAAAGAGATGCTGGAAGAGGAATTTAATCATGATGCCAAAGCCATGGGTTATGATTTTTCCGTAAAGAAAGAAGAAGTAGATATTCGCGGCGATTACATCGGTGAGGGATACGGAATTGCCACAGAGGCAGGAAGAGAGGCCCAGCTCTTATTTGCAAGAAAAGAGGGAATCCTTTTAGACCCTGTTTATACTGCCAAGACGGCCTCTATGTACATTGACCTGGTAAGAAAGAATTACTTCCCGGAAGACAGTGTGGTGGTACTTTTCCACACAGGCGGAGTTCCCTTACTTTTCCTGGAAAGCATGTCTCAGTGGGTAAAGGAAGAGCTTGCAGACGACTTGAACATGATACTGTAAAGGTGGAAAACAATATGAAAGTTTTAGTGGCTGCTCATCGTATGGATGAGACGGATATCTTTAATAAAGTAAATCAGAAATTCGGATTTGAGATTACCTATAAGGCAGAGAAGCTGACAGAGGAGAACTGTCAGATGGTGGAAGGGTATGAAGCCCTGGCAATCAATGCCGGCTGCATCATTGATGAGAAAATGGCGGAATATCTTGCAGGAAAAGGAGTGAAATACATTCTTACTCGAACAGCAGGATTTGACCATATGGATATGAAAGCGCTGAAGAGAGTGGGGATACGATGTGCCAATGTGCCGGCCTATTCTCCCAACGCCATTTCCGAGCACACGGTGCTTTTGGTCCTTTCCGCACTGAGAAAGCTGAAGGAACAGCTAAGACTGATAGAGGAGAAGTATTTCTTCATAACGGGACTGCGTGGCAGAGAGCTGAGAAGCATGACAGTGGGTGTGATCGGCGCCGGCAGGATCGGAGCCACAACTATTAAAAACTTAAGCGGCTTCGGCTGTAAGATCCTTGCATGTGATGCTTTTGAAAAGGATAGTGTAAAAGAATATGCAGACTATGTATCCATGGAGGAGATCCTGGAGAAATCAGACATTTTAGTACTGCACTGTCCCATGACAGCCGAGAATCAGCATCTTATCTCTGCGGAGAAGATTTCTAAAATGAAAGACGGTGTGATCCTGGTCAATACGGCAAGAGGCGGCCTGGTGGATACCGAAGCGGTTCTTCAGGCATTAAAGAGCGGCAAGATTGCATTTTTTGCAATGGATGTATATGAGCATGAGGAAATGACCCAGCGGAAAGACTTCCGTGGCAAGGAGCTTCCCGATAAGCTTCTTGAGGAGCTTCTTTCTATGGATAACTGCATTTTCACATCACATACTGCTTTTTACACGGATGAAGCCATTGAAAACATAGCAGATATTACGCTTACGAACCTTTATGAAATGAGCAGCGGACAGTGCGGCAATGAACTGTAGCGTTCGGTCTAATGACACCTAAGAAACAGGAGGCAGGATATGCTGGATATATTGATCAAGAATGCAAATATTGTGGATGGAACGGGAAAACCATCCTACATGGGGGATGTGGGGATCAAAGACGGGAAAATCGTTTTAGGCGATGACAGTGAGGCAAAGGAAGTGATTGATGCCGCCGGTCTTATGCTGACACCCGGATTGATCGACAGCCATTCTCATTCCGACAGATTCATCGGTATCGATCCGAATATTTATAGCCTGCCGAAAATTTCTCAGGGAATCACAACGGAGATCGGAGGACAGTGCGGATCCTGTACCTTCCCGGTTCCCGAAGACAAGGCAGAGAATATCAGAGAGTTCTTTACAGAGGAAATGACCGATGAGCACATGGAGGATGTAAAGAAGTTCAGGAATTTCAAGACATATATTGAATATGTAGATAAGGCCAAAAAGCCGGGAAACTATGCTTTCCTGCAGGGTCACGGAATGCTGCGTGCCTCTGTCATGGGTATGGCCAACAGAAAGCCGACCCAGGAAGAGCTGGAGCTTATGAAAAAGAGGCTGAAGGAATCCATGGAACAGGGATGCCTGGGGCTGTCTTCCGGACTGATATATGTACCCAGTCTTTATGCGGACAGGGAGGAATTGATCGAGCTTTGTAAAGTCATCAAGCCTTACGGCGGCATTTATGCCACCCATATGAGAAGCGAATCCGATTATGTCATTGATGGGGTAAAAGAAGCCATAGCCATTGCAAAGGAGGCTCAGGTTCCCCTTTTCATCTCTCATCACAAAATATGCGGTGCAAGAAACTGGGGCGCGTCCGAAGAGACCCTTCGTCTGGTACATGAGGCCATCCGGGAGGGAATGCAGATTACTATGGACCAGTATCCTTATCTGGCATCTCAGACCGGACTTGTACAGTGTATGGACCAGGCTTATATGGCAGACGGCCCGGATGCTTTTGCTAAGCTTTTGATGGATAAGGATTTCCGTGAGAAAATGAAGAAAGAGATGACCACGGTTCCGCCTAAGTTCAACAGCTCCTATCAGAATGCCAACGGATTCGGCGGCGTATTCGTGCAGTATAGTCCCAATGTTACCGAGGCTGTGGGAAAGACCGTGGAAGAGTATGCGAAAGAGATCGGAAAAGATCCCTTTGATGCCTATTTTGACATGATGATCGCCAACAAATGCATGGGCGGCGGTGCTTTCTTCTGCATGGATGATAAGGATATGGACCGTATTTATATGGATGAAAATACCGTGGTTTGTACGGATGGCGTGGTAGGAAGTTTGGATGGGCCTACCCATCCCAGGGCTTACGGCTCTCTTGTCAGGGCATTGTGCCAGTTCGTAAAGGAAAAGCATCTTGTTACCTTCGAAGAGGCGATTCGAAAAGAGACTTCCCTTACTGCCGCACGTTGGGGACTTGTCGGTAAAGGCGTCATTGCAGACGGTATGGATGCCGACCTGGTACTGATGGATTATGATAAATTGGAGGATAAAGCCGATTTTGTCAACTCACGGGAATTGTGTGAGGGGATCGTGAAGGTATTTGTCAACGGAAAAGTTGCATATGAAGATAAGAAGATAACAGATGCATTTCCGGGCAAAGCAATTTTAAGACAGGGAACGATTTGATCGAGGCTGTTTCAGCTGTCAGTGATATTTAGGGAGGATCATGTTATGGTAAAAATTAATGACAATTTCTTGAAATTTCCTGGTGCGTATCTTTTTGCCATGGTAAGACAGAAATCTGCAGAATTCAAGGCAAAGAATCCTGCTGTTGATGTGGTAAGTCTGGGGGTGGGAGACGTTACTCTGCCTCTTGCTCCGGCTATTGTAGATGCGATGGAAAAGGCCGTAAGAGAGCAGGCGGTAAAGGAAACCTTTCATGGATATCCGCCCACAGTGGGTTTCCCATTCTTAAAGGAGAAGATCATTGCGTACGATTTCAACAGATTCGGCGTTTCTCTGGAACTGGATGAAATGTTTGTAAACGATGGTGCCAAGACAGATCTTGGAGCCATTGGTGATATTTTCTCCTCAGATAATGTCATTGCGGTGCCTGACCCTACTTATCCGGCTTATGTGGATGCCAATGTGACTTACGGCAGGTGCGGTAAATATGACGAAACCATTGCTCAGTGGGATAATGTAGTCTACCTTCCCTGTACGGCAGAAAATAATTTCATCCCGGCGCTTCCTGCAAAGCATGCCGATATTATTTACCTTTGCTTTCCCAACAACCCTACCGGTGTGACCATTTCCAAGCCTGAGTTGCAGAAATGGGTTGATTATGCCAATGAACACGGCTCCATTATTATATACGATTCTGCATATGAGGGATTCATTGAGACGGAAGGTGTGCCTCACACCATCTATGAATGTGAGGGTGCTAAAAAGTGTGCCATTGAGATCAGAAGCTTTTCCAAGACAGCAGGATTTACCGGAGAACGTCTCGGTTTTACCGTCATTCCTTTTGAACTGATGGTGGACGGTGTGTCTGTAAATGCTCTTTGGAAGAGACGCCAGACCACAAAATATAACGGTGCACCGTACATTATCCAGAGAGGCGCAGAAGCAATTTATACCCCTGAGGGAATGGCGCAGACCAAGGAACAGATTGCCTATTATAAGAGAAATGCCCGCTATATCAAGGATAATCTGAATGCCATGGGCTATGAAGCCTGGGGCGGTGTGGACTCTCCCTATGTATGGATGCGTACACCAAAGGGAATGGCATCCTGGGCATTCTTTGATATTTTGTTAGAAAAAGCAAATGTTCTGGGAACACCGGGTTCAGGATTCGGACCCAGCGGGGAAGGATATTTCAGACTTACCGGTTTCGGTACTTATGAGGATACGAAGAAGGCAATTGAAAGGATCGGAGTAATTTAGCAAATGGCGCGTCTGAACTGTTACAGTTAGTCGGCGTTTTGAGGAAAAGAAGCAGAATCCCGGTTGCAATCTCCCCCAATTAATGGTAAAGTGAAGTATATGATTTTACAAGGAAAGAGGGAACCCCATGAAGACGAAAATATTTATTGATGGAAGCGAAGGCACAACCGGATTACGTATCTTTGAAAGATTTGAAGGCCGTGATGATATAGAATTATTGAAAATTTCCTCAGAGCTTAGAAAAGATCCCGAGGAGATCAAGAAGTTTATCAATGCTTCGGATATTACATTCCTGTGTCTGCCGGATGCAGCTGCAAGGGAAGCAGTAGCCATGGTTGAAAACGACAATGTGCGTATCATTGATACTTCAACCGCTCACAGGACAGAAGAAGGATGGGCATATGGTTATCCGGAGTTGTCCAAGGCCCACAGAGAGGCTATTAAAAACGGCAGGCGTGTGGCCGTTCCGGGATGTCATGCTTCCGGATTCATCACAATCGTATATCCGATGATTGCAGGCGGCATCCTCCCCAGCGATTATCCGGTAGCAAGCTTTTCCCTGACCGGTTACAGCGGAGGCGGAAAGAAGATGATTGCCGAGTACGAAGGACAAGAGAGGGATGTGGAACTGGATTCTCCCCGTGAATACGGCCTGGGCCAGACTCACAAGCATCTGAAAGAGATGAAGAAGATTACCGGTCTTGACAGGGAACCGCTGTTTTCTCCGATTGTATCTGATTATTACAGCGGAATGGTAGTGTCTGTTCCTTTTTATGCAGATATGTTAAAGGGCGCACAGACACCTGAAACAGTACATAAATTCTTTGAAGAATATTATGCGGGTGAGAAATTTATCAAGGTAATGCCTTTGGGAAAAGAAGCCGATTACAGAGGATTCCTTGGCGGAAACGGCTGTTCCGGCTGGGATGGAATGGAGATTTATGTAACGGGTAATGAGCAGAGAATCCTGGTATCTGCAAGATTTGATAACCTGGGCAAGGGCGCATCAGGAGCGGCTATTCAGTGTCTGAATATCATGCTCGGATGTGATGAAGCGAAGGGACTGAATATTTAGTTTAAAAATGGGGTGTTCACTCATAGCAGTGTACACCCCTGTAATTTTATATCAGACTCTATATCTCTTTCCGGTTTTGTTCAGATATTCTGAGACAGCTCCGATCCAGTCTGTCTGTATAATATCAAAATTGTCCGCACACCATCCCCAGCCGAATTCAGGATTGCCTGCCAGGGCAGTATCATCGGAATGAAATGCGGAAAGCACTGCCTTATAATTATAGACAATAGAATTCACCCAGCACAGTTTACCGTCCTTATGCATTTTATCACGGTATTCTGCCGAAGCAAGTTCACTGTCCATAGTAGTAAATAGCAGCTCGGAACCAATGTAATTGATATTTCTCTTCTGTAACATCTCATGAATTCCGTTATCCTCGCGGATAATGGGAAGGAACTGGATATCCGGTGCGTACTTTTCAATGACTGCAAGATTTGCCTCCTGCGGTGCGCATTTGAGGATGATCTGGTCCTTCATATCGTGACGTTTGATCTTTTCGATGATTTCAGCCGGATGATCGCCGAATTTGTCCACATTGATAAAGCAGCGGCCTTTTAAATGCTCCAGCACCTCGTCCAACGTATTTAACGGTATTTCTGTAGGTACTCCGTCATAGCTACAATAGCGTAACTCTTTGATCTCAGCCGTAGACATTTTTTCAAGGTGTACATCCAGGCCGAGATGGCGATGCTCCATACCGGGATGGAAGATGAATAACTCACCGTCTCCGGCCATCGTCACGTCGATTTCCACCATGTCAGCACCCTGAGCTATGGCAATATCATATGCCAGAATATTATTACAGGGGATATTGCCTCCCCAGACTCCTCTGTGGGCACATAAAATGACCCGTTCCTTTGCGGCTTCCCGAATGTCAAATTTCATAATTTTTATCTCCTTCAACTATACCCCAAAGAATGGAATGATTGATTAAGGCTGATTTTACTAACCTAAGCTTTTGGCAATACGGCAAAGCAGCTTTAACATATCTTCCCGAATGTCAGCAGGACAATCTTTGTTTACACTATGACATTCCAATGATAAAGAACCCTCAAAACCGATTTCCCGAATCGCTTCTCTGAAATTCACCCAGTCTATCGTACAGGTATAAGGGCATGCATGTTCATCGCCAACCCCGCCCCAGCGTCCGGCATTGTCATGTATGTGCAGCGTCTTAAGATTTTGTCCGCACAATCTTACCATATCCCCTGCATTTTCTGCGCAGGTATGTGCATGACCCGTATCCAGACACAGCTTCAGGTTATCAATATTCATCTCTTCCACAAATGCTGACAGATGTGTCATAAAGGAAAGCCTGCAGTCTACAAAAGGCATATTTTCCATGCAGATTGTCACGCCCAGAGGCCTTGCATAATCACATAATTCGGCAAAATACTCCTGATTTACGCGTTTTGTGAACTCTGTGTCAGGTTCTGCACCCCAGCCGAAGGGCATAACGGGGTGAACCACAAGATAAGAGCACCCCAAGAAAGAGGTTCCCAGGGCGGCTCGCTTCATATAGGCAAGATTCTCTTTGCGTTTCTGTTTTGTAGTATCGTCTACAGGCCAGGGGGCGTGCACCTGATAGATCTCGATACCTGCATCATCTGCACGCCCTTTTTCTTCCTGCATTCTTTGTCTGAAACTGTCAACATTCATTTGATACAGATCCTGCTTAACATCTGTTAATCCGCTAAAATCTGTACAATCAAATCCGTGTCTCTTCATTGCCTGATAATCAACAAGCTTGCTTCCGCTTATCAGGTAATGCGCACTCTCAATTCCCGTTTTCACAGTATCAAACCTCCTATCCCTTTACTGCGCCGACCATAACACCTTTTACAAAGTATTTCTGGACGAGCGGATAGATCATCAATACCGGTATCATGGATACGATAATGACACTGTATTTCATGATCTGCTTTCGGGCATAGAGTTCGCTCAAAAATTCTGTATCCATACCGCCCATGTCCATGGTACTCTGTACATCACACAGCAGGTTCTTCAAAATAGTCTGCAGTGGATACAGATTCTTATCGTATATGTAGATTAAGGCATTATAGTAATCATTCCAGTGACCTACAAAGTAATACAGTGCGACTACTGCCAATACAGGTTTTGACAGGGGAAGTACCACCTTTAACAGATACTGGGCCGCGTTTGCTCCGTCCAGAGTGGATGCCTCTTTCAATTCTGTTGGAATGCTGTTCATAAAATATGATCTGACGATCAGGCAGTTATAGAAAGATACTGCTCCGGGTATGATCATTGCCCAGCGTGTACTCAGAAGTCCCAATGATTTTACTACCAGATAGGTAGGGATGAGTCCACCGCTGAAGTACATTGTAAACATCAGTATGTACATAATGACTTTTCTGGGCTTAAAATCCTTACAGGACAAAGGATATGCACAGCAGACGGTCATGATCATGTTTATTGCTGTTCCGACTACAGAATAGAAAATGGTGTTGGCATATCCTGTCCATAGTGTGTTGTATTTGAATACTTCCTGATAACCACCCAGAGTGAGCCCCTTCGGCCAGAGAATTACCTGTCCTGACGCAACTGCATTATAATCGCTGAAGGAAGCAATCAATACAAACCATAAAGGCCATGCAAATATAAAGAGCAGTACTACCAGGATAATGTTATCTGCTATATCAAATATCTTATCATTGTAGGATCGCTTAATGCTGTTTGTTTCTTTCCTCTTCATGATATCCTCCTTACTTTCCGACCTTGTTTAGAATAAGCTTTCATTTAATACCTTCTTACTGAACGTATTGGAGCTCACCAGCAATATGACATTGACAACGGTATTAAATAATCCTACTGCCGTAGAATAATCGTAACTGGCATTCGTCAGACCCTGCTCATAAACATAGGTAGAGATAATGGAGGATGCAGGACTATTCAGGCTGTTTTGCAGCAGGTAGGCTTTTTCAAATCCTACGTTCATCAGACCGCCCAGCTGCAGGATCAGAAGCATTACAATGGTAGGTGTGATAGAGGGGATATCTATGTATCTCATTCGCTGGACTTTGGATGCTCCATCGATGATAGCTGCCTCATGAAGTTCATAATCCACACCTGCCAGAGAAGAGATATAAATAATGGCGCTCCAGCCCATACCCTTCCATACGCCTGACCAGACATAGATATGTTTAAACAGGCGTTCACTGGAAAGGAAACTGATCGCTTCCAAGCCAAAAAGTTCTCTTACAGAGTTAAATACACCTGAATTTTTATCCAAAAATAACTGCAGCATACCACATACTACTACAGTAGAGATAAAATGTGGTGCATATGATATCATCTGAGTAGCTTTTTTCAAAATCGGTCTGGTCGAGTAGTTCAATATCAGAGCGAAAATAATAGGAATCGGAAATCCTACCAACAGAGAGTAGATACTGAGCGTCAACGTATTCTTTAACAAATTAGAAAAGTTATAAATACCGAAAAATCTTTTAAAATGCTTTAGTCCAACCCAGGCACTCCCGAGGATTCCCTGCTTTACCTTATAATCCTTGAATGCAATAACAATACCATACATTGGTGCATAGGAAAATATAATATAATAGATAAGAACCGGAAGGATCATCAGATACAGAATCCAGTTGTGCCGCAGTTCCTTTGCAATCCGCTGACTCAATGGAACTTTCTTAGCAACACCAGCTTTCTTATTTGCCATCATTTACAAACTCCTTTCTTTAAAAAGGTAAAAGGGCTAATATGCCCTTTTACCTTTTACACAGAATTCAGTGCCAATTCTTATTCAGCTGCTACGTAACCGTCGCCCATTGCTCCAACCATGAGTTCAAGATATTCTGCGGCACCCATTGCTTCCAGTTTGGACTGGAATTCTGCCCAGCTATCCTCAAGTGCGGTCTCGCCTGTTACAACCTTAGCCATGTAGTTTTCTACATAAGGAATAATATTTGCATTTAAGTCTGAATAGCGTTCACTTGCATCCTCAGAGAATTCCAGTGTAGGCATCTTCACACCATACTTATCTGCAGCTTGAATTCCGCCCATAACGTAATGTCTGGTATCAGGATTTTTAGCAGATGCCAGCTTGGAAGTATATTCCAGGTCGGTATTACAAGGCATATAGGAAGTACCGCCAAGATAAGCGCTGATTTCCGGTGTGATTCCGATACGGTAGCCTTCCTCGTCATATTTCCAGTTTACATTTTCTACACCCTGCATTGCCAGGATAGTACCCTCTGGGGTATAGAACCAGTCAGCCCATGCGATCATAACTTCCGGATGTTCACATTTATCGGTAATATCTCCACTGGCAAGGATCAGGCTCATTTTTTCACTTAATTCTGCAGTGGTTACTTCGGTCTGTTCAAAATGTACGTTGGTTCTGTCTTCTACATAATGCCATGCATCTACTTCTGTCAGGCTTGTTTCACCGTTCATCAGGTTGAACATGGTGAATGTCATGGGCTCTTCCAATGGGAAGGTAATTCCGGTAGATTCTTCTTCTGTAGACTCCTCTGCGGATGATGCATCAGCGGCTGCGCTGCTTTCTTCCTTCTTTTCACTTGAGCCGGAAGCGGCACCGGACTGCTCGTTTGTATTTCCACAAGCTACTAATGATACAGCCATCATGGTTGCAAGGATAGATGCTGTTAACTTTTTGAATTTCATAGATTCAAACTCCTTTCAGAAAACTTTATAATTTTCTTTCAGTTAATTTATTCACCGGAGGCGCCTCTCACTGTGAATCACGATTACGATATGCTTGATACATATCATGCTTAAATTCTATAATGGTGGTTCTGACTTTTTCAAGAAACAATTGTTAAATCTGTTTTACACGTGTACTTTTTGAGGTGTTTGCCATAATTTTCAGACATTTCCCAAAGCAAACGTACATTAATTCACACCTTGAAAAAATTGGATGATTGCCGCGCTTGCTATTCCCTACTATTCTATTATAAAATAAAAGAGATGGAAATTATACAGATAGTAACAGTTCAGACGCGCCATTCGCAAAATTGCGCCTGCGGCGCTCTCCGTCGCTTCGCGACTATTTTTGCTCATAATCTGGCGCTCAGTACAACCCTATACGTAAGCGCAAAATCATGCGAGCATGATTTGTGCGCCTACGTCCAGGGTTGTCTGAACTGTTA
>JBGVLR010000282.1:0-17856 GCA_045124375.1 Acetatifactor sp. | reverse complement strand
CGGCTTGAGGCTGCGTATATAGTCCGGGCAATTCATGCGATGGGCAACTATTACCGTGAGCTGGCTTGCAATACCTGCAAGGAATACATCAGCTTTTGTAGTCGCATGATTACGAGTTCTTTTTCCGGCAATGCACATGTTTCCGGCATTTAACAAATGCCTAGGTATCAATTAGCAAAGGAGAATTCTAATGTTTCATTTTGAAGACTTATTCGATTTCGATAATATGCCCCCCAAAAAGCGTAGGATCGTTATTCGCATCCTCATCGTCTCGCTATGTATTTTGACCACGCTTGCGGGAATTCTGTTCAGCATACTTACCATGTAAAATAACTCGTTTACCAAAAAAAGAACCTTCACAAGCCACCTTGACTTGAGAAGGTTCTCCTCCCTTATAGCCCCATTAACAAAACTCCTTCACACGAATGAATTTCAAACGAAATCATCCCATCCGCCGATTCATCCAACTTTATAAGACCATTTCTCCCTACCGCCTTCAAATTCTTATTTGAGGAATAAAAAGTAACGCGGTACACGGAGGTTTTTTTGTCAAACGGATCATCCGCCGCACAAATCATCAAAGCCTCCTGCACAAGGATTCCGGTTCTTGTTTCTTTTTCCCTTTTGCGGACTCCTACCAAAAGCCTTTGCCCATTTTCTGCCTTTAGATTTTTAAAATATCGAGTATTTAAAGCATCAACGGCCGTTTTCCCAGCCGCATCCGGCTCCTGTTCAGAAAAAGTTCCCACAAACCAAGTACTTTCAGGCTGATAATTCATATAATCCATTCCCAGTAAATGCAGCTCCTCATTGACTTTTTTTAACTTGTCATACTGTTGTGTCTTATTCCCGTTCTTATCCAATACATGGTTATACCACCAGCCTGCCGTATAACAGGCCCAGATAATCACTTCCGCCCCGAAGGCTAATGCTGCATATGCCTGAAACCGCAGCTGATTTGTACTGATCCATACATCGGGGATATGAGAATTTACCTGCAGAACCATCCACATTTCGCGGCCATACTTTTTGCAGGCATCTGACACCACAATGAGACTCTTCCACAATCCGGAAATATCCGCTGAATACAGATAATAGTCAAAACAAATATATTTCGATTGGACCTTAGTGCAAAACTGCTCAATATACTCTGCATAATCCGCTGTCCCTAATTGGGCCTGTATTTCATCAGCCATATTAGTTCCTTTTACCCCATAGGAAGGATAAAGATTTAAGTATGCAAATTTATTCTGATATTTTTTTTCCACACACCGGAATATTTCTCCATAATGTAAAAAATCACATGCCGAGGGCTCATCTCCCACGTCAATGCCCCACACCGCCGGATGCTCCGTTAATTCTTCATTGACAACTTCATATTGTTCCAATGGATTCATCTGACTCATTGTCCCCGCATTGGAACCGTCTCCGCCAAACCATCCCGGAAATACGCCGGTAAGTACTGCTCCCACATTATATTGATGCAACAAATCCAGCACCTGCTTGTCACGGCGCATATTTACAACCATATCAATCCCGCATTCAGCCAGTTCCTTTACATGCTTCTTTGAACCGGCATAGGGTGCCAGATAATATGTGCCTATTGTCAAATTTGTTTTTTTCACCTTATTTCTCCACTAAAATGCTCTCTTTCCCTTAAACGCCGGGAGCATAACTGCATAGGATTCTGCAGCATGCTTTTTTGTCTTTTAAAGGAACAACAAACCGAATCAGCCAGACATCTTCGTTCTTGCCCAGATGATTTCGAAAGATTTCCCGGATCACACGAATCTGAACATCAACCTCAGATACTGCAACCGTTACACTTCCTTTGTCACCTTTTAATATGATTTTATTGTCTTCTACCACAGGCTCCTTCTGTGTCACCAGATTTTCTTCCATACACTCCGGTCCATCACCGGTCAAACTGTCGCAAATTACGATTTCATAACTGTTTTTCTCATTCTGCATTTCTCTGATCAATGTCCACTCTGCATCTTTCTCATATGCCCCTGCAAAAGAAAGTCTCACATATCCCGGACGCTCGCTGACAAAATATTGTGAGCCATATTCTCTTCCTGTCTGCTGCTCCCGTCCGTCTATAATAGGAACACTGTGACCCATAGAGCGATTACACAGAATTTTGTATCTCGCGTCATCGACAAAATATTCTTTCGTATATTCACCACAGCCTAAATCTGCAAGAAAAACTTCGCCATCTGCAGACATCAGGAAGCTGCCGACATCGTTATGATTGTGGGGTTCATCATTATGTCCGCCTTTCAGGGCAATGCCCACACGGTCGTTTTTCCAGACTGCCCACTGGGCGTCCGGAAGCAGTGTGAACCATTCATCCTCTTTTTCTTCGCTCTCTTCATATGTCTGCAGATACTCCTGTACCCACGCATCATCCTGCCAGTTACCCATGAAACGATAGCAGTGATCTGTCTCAAATTCCATGGCTGCATTGATATCCGGAATTTCCACGCCGTCAATGGTCCTGGCCATGTAACAGGTAAGCCCCAGCCTGTAATGATCTCTTCTTTCACCGTCAGAAAAACTTACCGTATTTCCGCCGGGCAGATAACATTTATGCTGGAACCTTGCGATATTGCGTACCTTTTCATTATCCATCAGATCTACCGCACCGTCTGTATGTTCATACAATTGTCTGGCAAATCCAACATAGAAAGTCATTCCGTATGTAAAATAACTCATGCCCTCCGGGCAGGTTCCGTCATCATGCATTCCCTGCAGATAATCCGGCATTGTGTCACATACTCTGTCTACAATGGCTTTCTGTTTTTCAGGCTCATCCTCTAAAAGAAACAGCGCCATGCTGCCCAGACAGCCTGCGCATACAGCCACCCAGTTATTATAGAATGACTCCCATCTCCACTGTCCTCTCGGTACTTCCATATAAGAATCCAAGAGTCTGTAGATGATCAGATTCTTCACTTTTGCAGCCAATTCCTCATTGAGAAGTCCTCTGGTCAAATGAAGAATATTCGCCAATGTCTGTCCGGTCTCGGAAGCAAACAGGTCTACTGTTCTCTCCCAACCGGGCTGCTGCCTGTTTACATGAGCAGGCAGAGCCCAGGTATTTTCCTGACAGATCTCTTCGATTACTTCTTCCAGTTTTTTGATATCTTCTTTTTTCTGATACCACGCGCTGAGTAATCCGAATATAACCAAAAATCTTCTTCTTTCAAAATAATCATTTTCGTAAATCAGACGATTTCCGGTCTTTTCGTATAAAGAAAATCCTTCCTCCGTCAACTGAGGCATCCTGCGATCACGGAGCATATCTCCCGTTTCTTCAATCTGTTTTCTGAATTTCGCATGATGCTCTCTGATTTCCTGCAATGTGGTCTTTCCCATGTCCGAATATTACTCCTTAACCGCACCAACCATGACACCCTTGGTGAAATACTTCTGGATAAATGGATAGATACACAGAATCGGCACCGTTGCAACCATAATTGTTGCATAGCGGATTGTTGCACCGATTGCTTCCACATCACCGGCAGCGGTACCTGCAGTCATGGATGACGTATCATTTGTGATCAGGATTTCGCGGAGTACGACCTGTAACGGATGCATATTACGATCCGACAGGATTGTGGAACCCCAGAACCATCCATTCCATGTGCTCACACCATAATACATAACCATAACTGCCATGATTGCTTTAGACAGAGGCAATATGATGGAGAACAGGATTCTGTAATGGCCTGCGCCGTCGATACGAGCCGCTTCACTCAAGCTTTCCGGAATACTTTCAAAGGAAGTCCTCAAAATGATCATATTATATGTACTGATCATAAAAGGAATGATCAAACCCCAATGAGTATCCGTCAGATGGAAGTCCTGAATGGTCTGATAAAAGGGAATCGTACCACCGGAAATGAACATCGTGATAGTGATCAGGATCATTAACGGTCTCTTCCACAACACACCCTTTCTGGAGAAGAAATATGCCCCCAGAGAAGTCATGGTCATCTGGCAGATCAGGCTGAGAACCAGAATCTTAATGGTATTGAAGTAACCTGTCCAGATTCTCGGATTTTCAAATACTGCCTTGTAAGAGCTGAGACTGAACCCCTTAGGGAGCAGCAAAGCACCCTGATGCTGCATCATCAGGTTCGGGTCACTGAAGGAAGCACAGACTACATACCACACAGGATATAAGCACAACAGTGACAAAACAGCTAAAATAATAATATTAATTACATCAAACACCTTAGAACCAGTAGACTGTTTGATTGCGGTACCCTTTTTTGCCATTTTTTTATTCCCTCCTTACCACAAACTTGTCTCACTGAGTTTCCTGCTGATCTTATTCGTGATCACCAGCAGAACCAGGTTGATTGCTGAGTTGAACAGACCGATTGCTGTTGAATAACTCCAGTCACGTTCCAAAATACCTACACGATAGATATAGGATCCGATGATATCCGCCGTTTCGTAAGTTGCTTCGTTATATAACAGGATCGTTTTTTCATATCCCGAACCAAGCAGCTGACCTACTCTTAAGATCAACTGGATCACAATGGTAGGTGCAATACCCGGCAGCGTTACATGCAACATCTGTTTCCATCTGCCTGCACCGTCGATAGCCGCTGCTTCGTACAGATCCTGGGCTACCCCTGATAAGGCTGACAGATAGATGATGGAGCCCCATCCGATTCCCTGCCAGATATCGGACACGATATAAATGGTACGATACAGATTTGGGTTCATGATCAGTGAAGTTCTCTCGCCTCCCAGCATTACCACGATATCATTGATGAGACCGGTACTCTGGGTAAAGTCCTTGATGATACCGGTAACAACTACCATGGAAATAAAGTGGGGCAGATACGTTACCGTCTGAACTACCTTTTTGTACTTTTCAGCTTTTAATTCATTCAGCAGCAATGCCAGAATAATAGGCATCGGGAATCCGAAAATAATCCCGTATACACTTAACAGTAATGTATTTCTCAACAGACGGCCGAAATAAGGGCTGTTGAAAAATCTGATAAACTGTTGAAAACCAACCCATTCACTGCCGGAAATACCTTTTCTGGGATTGTAATCCTGAAATGCGATAATGGCACCGTACATGGGTTTATAATGGAAGCAGATATAGAATAAAAGTACCGGGACTACCAGTAAATAGAGCGATTTATTTCTCTTCCAGTCTTTTTTTGCACGAGCTGCAAGTGACTCGCTCTTGGGAATAGGTTTCTTGCTCATAAATTACCCTCTTTTTTCATGAAAAATGGCACTGCAAAACGCCGAATACCGGATTCTGCAGCGCCAATGTTTACAAATTATCTTGCATTATATCTATCCAGTGCCGCATTCTGGATTTCCAGTACACGATCAATGCCCATCTTTTCGATTTCAGCAACATAGTTGTCCCATTCATCAAAGCTGAGGTCACCAAGGATGAACTTCAGGGTCATCTCATCTCTGTAAGTAGTGATTTCATTCAGTATCTGAGACTGTTCAGAACTTTCTTCCACAGTAGGTGTTGTAGGTGGAATTCTATGTTCAGCCATATTGGTTGATGACCAGAGCTGTAATGCTTCCTTCTGGGTATCTAACTGATAATACTGAGCTGCATATTCTTCACTCTGTACGAAAGGTCCGTTGTAGTTTGCACGGATGTAGCCTGCCATTGCGTGAGTGATGGAAAGTCCGTCAGGGTTAGCTAATACTTCATCTGTATAAACAGCCTGACCATCTACCATGGTATAGCTTACACCTTCTTCACCGAAGTTATATAACATGTTGCCTTCTTCGCTGAATGCATAGTCCAACAATCTTGCAGCAGCTTCTACGTTTTTACAGCTTGTTGTGATGGCTGCTGAACCGGTACCGATATAGTTATTGTCCATCTGACCCATTTCAGGGGTTGCACCTTCTTCTACAGTAGGATAGGGCGCTGCTACTAAAGTAAAGTCAGGGTTAGAAGCCTGTCCGGAAGCAGTCCATGTACCTAATGCAGAACCGCAGTAACCGAAAGAAGCACCTGCAGAACCGTTTGTGATCTTAGCAGCCACCTGATCACCGGTCAATGTAGCAAGGTCAACATCGATAAGACCTGCTTCCATCCATTTGTTCATGGTCATTAAATATTCTTTGTAACCGTCTTCGATAGCACCGTAATGAACTTTTCCGTCATCGCCGATGTAGAACTGACGGCAAACGCCATAAGCATATGCAAACGGGTTATTATTGGTCAGACCGGCTGATGCATACTGATAAGTAAACGGAGCTGTTGCACCCTTCTTCTCCTTGAATGCTGTCAGAACTTCTTCCCACTCTGCAATTGTAGTAGGAACCTCCAGACCAAGTTCTTCCAGCCAGTCGCCTCTGAGCATCAGACCCATAGATGTAAGCAGTGTGTCTCCGCCACGGATGAATGGTACACAGTAATATACGCCTTCGTCTGTCTTGATCATCTTATCAATTTCAGGATTTGCTTCCAGATAAGCTTTCAAGTTAGGCATATACTGATCGATAACATCATTTAAAGGAATGATTACTTCATCATCAATTGCTGCTGCCGGGCCGCCTGAGTAGCCTAACCAGCTGTACTCGATGATATCAGGTAATGAAGTGTTGGACAGCATCAGATTGAACTGTTCAGCAGTCTGCCCTACTGCAGGATGCTGATATTCAATGTCAATACCGGTAGCTTCCTGAAGATTCTTAGCGAAAGCTGTTTCTTCCATAGAACCATAGTTTGCTGCTACGTTACCATTTAATTCCATCCAGTATGTAATGGTAGGGTTACCTTCCATAGGATAGCTGAACTGGGCCGGTGCTTCAGCTTCCTGCTTCTCTTCGCTGCTTGCAGGAGTGTTTTCTTCCTGACCACAGCCGGCAAGACTTGCAGCTGTCATTACAGTAGCCATCAGCAGTGCACTTGTCTTCAAAAACTTGTTTTTCATACTTAAAATACCTCCATTCATATTTCGCCGTCAAAAGGGCATCTCGGTTATCTCTTTACCGTCAATTCATTTTATCCCATACATAATCAGAATGATATATTCATATCCTCAAAAACAGTTCTCAAAACCTTAATTCGTATTTCACATTTTCTAAACCCTGTTCACATTTTTTAAAAGGGCACTGCAGATTCACCCCGCAGAGCCCCTTGTTTTACCAATATCTGTTCCATTCCGGGTTCTTATATCTCATAAGTGCTTCCAGATAGAAATAGTCCCCATAGACAGCGCATTCGTCGATACCTGCTCCCTGAGGCAGTGCATGGGTCACGTGGCAGATGAGACCATCATATTCATGACCGATATCGCCTGTACACTTATCGATGATTGCTTCCAGCATCTGTGCTGCGGCACTCTCGAAGATTGCCTTTTGAGGTGCATCATCCGGCAGATACTTGCACATCTCATGCATACCGCATACAAATACAGCACCTGCAGAACTGTCCCGGGGCTGATCATCCTTTTCCGTAAAGATGAGATCCCACTGAGGGATCAGATCTTCCGGAAGCTGATTGAGCATGTAATAGGTAATATCCTTGTGAACCTGAAGCATATACTCTTCCTTGCAGTATGAGTATGCAATGGGATATCCGTAAACTGCCCAGGAATGTCCTCTTGACCAACAGGACTCATCCGAATATCCCTGCCATGTAAGTCCATACAGAGGCTTATGGGTCTCCACATCAAACTGATAATGATGGAAAGAAGAACCGTCTTCTCTGATCAGGCACTCTTCTGTGATCTTATTCTGGGATTTTGCCGCTTCTGTATACTCCTGATTGCCGGTCTGCTCTCCGCACCAGAACAAAAACGGTGCATTCATCATGGTATCCATCATCGTCCTGCAGCCGGTATCACCGGTCCAGTTCCATGCACGAAGGATAAAACCGCCCTTCTTGGAGTAGCTTGTGTTGTAATAATAATCACACGCATCCAGCGCGATCTTTCTATATTCTTCATTGCCTGTCACTTTGTATCCTGCAACACAGGACGGCGAATATACAAATCCCACATCATGGTCATCCACACCTATCCGCTTATCCAGTCTTTCCCGATAGGTCATTGTCTGCCTATTTGCTATTTCTAAAAATTTAGGATTTCCTGAAAGCTCATAAGCCAGCCAGTAAACGCCTGTCTGCATACCACACTCCCAGTTGTTATTAGGTCCCTGTGGATATTTAAAATCAACGGAACAAGTACCGGCAAAGCTGTCCATCCACTTTGGAATGTCTCTCTCAAGCTTATCCAATGCTTTTTTGATCGCATTGTCAATTTTTTCCTGCGGAATTGCATAAGGTTTCGTAAAACGCTCCGGGCGTTCGAGTATAATATTTCGCACCATTTTCATTTCCTCCTGAATCTGATTACCATCATTTTACTTCCCTTGAGCATAAAATGATATGTGCATTTTCACAAGTCGATTTCTATTTTATTCAACCATCTTTTTCATCTGCCCGGGAGTTACACCTGTAGTCTTTTTAAATACTCTTATCAACGCTCCGCTGCTTCTGAAACCTGTCAGCGCGCAGATTTCAGACAAGGTTTTACCTTCCTCCAAAAGTTCTTTGACACGTTCCACCCTCGTATTGTTGATATATTCCAGCAGTCCCTGTCCCGTCTGTTCCTTGAACAGCGCAGACAGATAAGAAGGTGTAATGTCAAAATGCAGCGCTGTAATAGAGATATTCAAATCCGGATTCTGATAATTCTGGTGGACATACTCCATAACCTGTCTGCCGAATTGCCTGTTTTCACGTCTTGCCGCTTCGTTTTTCCGAATATCTGCACACAGCAGCCCCGTCATTTCATGGAAATATTCTTTAGCCCTGTTTTCATTGGCCGACTCAGGAATTCCCTTTTCTGCCATGAGCCCTTTCATATACTCAATGCTTCCGCCCTGTTCTGCCCCTTTGACCAGAGTACCCAGAAGTTCTGAGAGCAGGCATTTGCGCATATCAATGGTGATTTCTCTGTGGCGATAATTTTCCTCTATAATATCGTCCATCCATTGACAGGCATTCTCCTCCTGTCCCGTCTTAATGGCATTGATGATCCTCTGTTCTGCTTCCATAGGATATTGATACAGGGCACGTCTGTTTCTGACATCGTCATACCAGATTATTTGCTGTTCACTCTGGTATTCCCTGTATTCAGATGCTTCTCTGGCCCTCATATAGGACTGGTAAATCCCCTCCAGACCATTCTGAGGCACTCCGAAAACTGCCGTAACATGCATCTTCATGCGTTCTCTTAAGAATTCCTGCAGGTGATTTACGATGCTATCCAATTCATCCTTCTCTTCCAATATCTCCCGATCACCGTTAATGATACAGGCAAGGCTGTCCATCAATTCAGCCATCTCCAAATGATACTTTTCCCCCATCAGTTCACTCATTACATTCATAACAATGAACCTGAGAAGCCCACCATCCATTTCTGTCTGCCACTGGCAGCCGTCTTCATATGCCAGATACAGCAACAACACCAGATTGCACGGCTTTTCAAAGGATATTTCCTTCGAAAAATCAATTACCGCATCCGCTTTTTTCTCATAGGGCAATGTAATCAGACGATAGACATATTGACTGTGCAGAATCTTTTCATTGTCATAAAACCGCCTCTTAATCTCCTTGTGTTCTTCCAGAAAATGGATGGTCTGATTCTGTAGCCATTCATATTCATCCTCAGAACCTATTCCCCTTTTATACTCACCGAATGCACTCATTACATGGCGAAGCGGCCTGTAATTCTTTCTTGTGAGAATGTATGCAACAACAATTCCAATGGTGATACAGACACTCAGACCGATCAACATAAACATCTGAATCTCCCGTGCCTCCGCCTGAACATACGCGACCGGGGTCAGTGCTGCATAATACACCCCTTCTTCAGACGACGGAATAACCTCTAGATGATGCTCTTCCCCGGAGATGAAAACCTGACTGGCACCTGCAAGCTCAGCCATACTCTTCTGTTGCTCTTCCAGCATACGACCGGCCAGCCCGCCGCTGCTGAACAATACGCCCTGTTCATTCAGGATCGCCAGCTCCGTATTTTCATCCCAGTTTAATAGTCCCATCCATTTTGCCAGTTCCTCATGGGAAATACTGACACCACAAGTTATATTTCTGCCCTGGCTGCCTCTGGGATAATCATTCCTCAAAAGCACCATTTCCTGACCACCTTCGACGCTGGGCATATTTAATACATTTCCTGTCCATCTCTCATGCATCAGATCATGAAATGCTTCATAACTCATTTCTTCATTCTGATAATACAGCTCATAAAACAGTTGGCTGTCCACATGCCCCTGTTCCGACAACACGGTATCTGTATTCAAAAAATATATATAAATATGCGTTGATTTTTCAAGCACAACTTTCTGATTGCAAACATCCTGATATATATCATATAACAGAACCCTATCTGCAATACTGAAAGTTTCTTTTATCCTGCCCGCTTTGCGAACATTTTCATTCAGCATCAGAGAAACCATGACACTTCTTGCTTCCGTAAAATATCCATCCATCTCTGTCTGAACCTTTTCCAGCATGGTCCGATTTACTTTTTCTCCCTGCTCATTGATGATTTCAAAGGAGAAGAAATAAAGCCCAACGCTGACCAGAAGCACCAGACCAAGCATGATCAGATATGACAAAAACCATCTTATGAAAACTGACGTATTCTTAAATCTCTTCATTTTCCTACCCTCTGCTTCTATAAAATGTTTCAATTTATTATGACATTTTTTAGGATTTTGAACAAGATTTTTCATTTCATTTCCTCCCATTCTTTAGAAAATGAGCATGCATTTGCGAAAATCAACACACAAAAAATGTATGTATCTTATTGAACATAAACATTCATAGGATACATACATTTTCAGGTCTATCAGCTTTCTTAATCACAGCGCTCACAATTCCATCATGATTCCGGAACAGCCCTCTGTAGACTGCATTTTCCTTTTCTTATTCTTAAAAATGGCATTACATAACTTTTATATGAAGTGAGACCTGTGAAATTTTAATCTTTTGCGGATACACAGACTTATATCTATATATACTCATAATAATTCCTACCAGCGCATAGCATAACAAAATGTCACTTCTTCCTACAGAAAAGAATGGAAGAAAAGTTGAAGCAGGTGGAATCGCGCCGACAGCAGATAACAGGTTCATAATAATATTTAACAGAATTACACTTCCGCATCCAAATCCCATGACCATGCCAAGTTCATTCTTTTGTTTGATGGTGGCCCCGAAAAGGGACATTACAAGTGCTGCCAATACCGTAATAACAACAATTCCGGCTATTAAACCATAACTGTTCAATATGTATGTAAAAATATAATCACTGTTAAAATCCGAGAGAATGCCAATCATATCATTGCCACTGTTTCCGACCAACAAGATATCCCTGCAAAAGCTCCTGAGCATGGAAGTCAGGTAAAACCCATCCCCGGAAGCAGACAAAAAAGAGCGAATCCTTTCCTCCTGGTATTTTTCCAACCAATGAAAAGTGTACATCATAAGCAATAGCATGACCGGCAACAGCATAGAAGCAGCCCATAAACATGCAATAGTCTTTTTGATCGGTAGTTTGAACCATCCCTTATGAACTGCTGCAGTGAGCTGGATCAACATACTGATCATCATGATTCCTGCGACAGCCACATTGGGTATCCTAAAAGTGATAAGGACCGGAGCAAGCAACCACATAATGGCCTTTATGAATGCTGAGACGCCGCCATCTCTGTACTGATACAAAATTCCCCCATAAATCGGTACAAAGAACATCATAAAAGAAGATGCTGAGATCCTGAACATCCCAAATCCGATACTATAGCGTATTCCATGGATTTCTACACCGAAAAATCCTGCCAAAAGCAAAATCCCCATAGCGATTATAAATAAGGCGATGAATTTTGCGTATTTTGCAATCACGGTATAGTCGATAAAATAGATTATGCACATAATCAGAAAGCCAAGCACAACGGATGCAACAAATCCTTCCATTGTAAGCTGATAGACCTCCTGCTTTTGCGGTTCCAAATCAATATAGCCTGTCTGATAAAAAATAGATTGTTGTATCAAAATTCCCAACAGGCTTAAAACTCCCACTACCAGAAGCAGCTTCCAGGCAATCTGT
Organism: Acetatifactor sp.; assembly: GCA_045124375.1. Classification (GTDB taxonomy): domain Bacteria; phylum Bacillota; class Clostridia; order Lachnospirales; family Lachnospiraceae; genus Acetatifactor. The sequence goes on along the minus strand of JBGVLR010000282.1, from coordinate 5,704 downwards.
GGCTTGTGTACTTTATCCAAGGATATGCCCACCTCAATCGGATCACCCATATCAGCGACAGCACTTCTCTCCGCTTCTTCATATGTCATCCCACCGGAAAGATTGTCTTCAATCTGACTCTCGATATGTTCTCTTATCTCCTCAGCGATATAAGGTCTGGCTTTTTTACAGCGTATTTGTGATAACAGCTTTTCCAAATATTTTTCCATGCTTACACCCCCATTGCGAGAACCTTGGTAACAGCGGATTGATATTCATTCCATTCTGCTTTCTTTGCTTCCAACACACCTCGTCCTTCTTTCGTGATACTGTAATACTTCCTGATCTTGCCGGCATATTCCTGTTCATATACCCGGAGGAACCCTTTTTCCTCCAATCCATGTAATAGCGGATACAGGGTTCCTGCTTTCAATTCAAACACATTACAGGATTTCTTTCGAAGCGTATCAATCATTTCATATCCATACATATCTTTTTCCGCAAGTAAACTGAGCAGGAGCATAGTCATGCTTCCAGACATTAATGTTTTATCAACAGCCATCTTTTATCCTCCATATGTAGATTTTCTTTATATATAGACTGTCTATATATATTATGTTTCTTATTATATATCGACTATCTATATATGTCAATTATTAAAATGATATTTCTTTATATCGTTTTGGAGGAAAAATACATTACACATATTTATACAAAGAAACAATTTTTTCAGCCGCTTCAAGGATACGTTGCCTGATGTGTTCAGGTTCTTTTATCACAACCCCATTTCCTAAGGACAATATGGTGCCAAACCAAAAATGCTCTGATTCAATCACATATAGCGTCATATCACATTCTCCGTTACTATATTCCGCAGTGATTTTTCCATTCAGATATTCAATAGCTTTTGCTCTGGCTTCCGGTTTGCAGCAGATTTTGATTTCAATAGTTTCTTGTGTATTGTTTTTACTGCTTTCTTTCAGAATCGTGTCTGTATTTTCATGCTCCTTCGTAAAATCTGATTCTGTAATTTCTAATCCATTCATACGAACGAGCTTGTATGTTCTATAATCACTTTTTACAGTAGAATACGCAAGCAGATACCATGCATACCATCGATAAACCACAGCAATAGGCTCTACTGTATGAACTCTTATTATATTTTCAGCATTAGTATAGTTGAATCTAACTGCCTTTTTCCTCCTTATTGCCTCTTGCAATGCCTGCATCAGACTATTATCCACTTCTCTTAACACAGAGAAATCAAGAACTACACTGTCATCTTTTTTATTTGCAAGAGAGGCGATTTTCTCTATAGCAGCATCAATCCCCGGACTCCCCATTGCGGTGGAGTATCCCTTTAAAGCTGTAAGAATATATGAATAGTCCTCTTGAGTTGCGGTCTGGGCATCCATTCTGAACGAATCAGTCAAATAATATCCGCCGTTTGCTCCTGTTTCTGCTACAATCGGAATACCTGCTTCACATAACGATTTTCTCCCTGCCAATTGAAAGGCGGCAGAGATTATCCTGCTTTTCTGAAAACAGCAATAATTCCGATTTTTTGTCATTTCCTCACTTATCTGCATAACGTACTAAAAATTTGCCCATTTTTCAAAATTCCTGCAAAGTCATGATTTCTTAACATGTCTATCAAATGTATCAAAAATCCCAGACCTTTCTTAACATCCTCAAAATCCATATCTTTTCACTTTTTTATTGAAACGCTCATTTCTCGAAAAAATCTTCAAAAAAATGCTTGACACGCCCTTCTGTACCGATTGCACATTTATCTTCCCCACGCATATCTCAATTACACATTTATCTATTCAAAACCGCTCAACGCATCCGCATTTCTTACGTTCACGCTCTAAAAAAACCATATGTTATAATCATAATTGCGGAGCACCGCAAACTATACGAAAGGAATTGTGGAATTTCACAGACACATAATAGATACGATTTACGAACACAAGAAACCAGATACCATTTAGAAATTTCCGGTAGCAGCCATGGAAAATCCAAATGTATCAAACCTTCTCTTGCCTTCCGTCCCGGAATGTAATAATATGACCTTAGAAGGGGTTGCAGAATTGTATGACAATATGAGAAAAGAAACCCTTTTAAAACAATTCTGTGATTTACAAAAAATTAAATATCGTGAGAGCATCAACCAATTTTACATTGTGATTGATCGGAAACAGTACACCGCCAAGACCAGACGTGATCTCATAGACAAGCTATTTGAGAAATACTGCGAAGATGCGGTCACAACTCTGGAGCAAGCTTATCTGGAATAGATGCACTGGCGTGCAAGCATCAGAACAGCAACAAGGATAACTACACGCTGGAAGAACAGCAGCGTATTCTGGACTATCTGGCAGATAAGACGGACATTTACTCTCTGGCGATCCGCTTTTCGTTCTTTGTTCCATTACGGATTGGGGAAACCTGTGCTATTAAGTATAGTGACGTTTCAAATGGTCTGCTGCACATTCAGAGGGCACAGAGAACTTGTCAGAAGATGAATGATGACCTGACCTTTAAACCACGTTATCTGACCAATGAAGAACGTATCAAAGGCAACAAGGCATCCGGCTTTCGCACCATTCCACTGACGGACACCGCACTGTCGATCATTGAACAGGCACATAGCCTTTATCCGGACACAGAGTATTTGTTCATGCGTGACGGGGAACAGATTCTGGCGAATACGTTCAATGAAGCACTGATGAAGATCTGCAAGGAACTGAACATTAAATACCGTTCTTCCCACCAGATCCGCTTCACAGTGGCAACGCTGCCTTTTGAGAATGGCATTCCGATCACACAGTTAAGTACGCTTTTGGGGCACGCCGACACCGCCATGACGTGGCACTACATCCGCAAGCAGGAGCCGGATGCCCAGACGGCGGACATTATGAAGTCGGTGCTGGGATAGCTTTCACAAGGACTCAAAAAGCCGAAAATGCAGCAAATATGCGGCTTACAAACATTTACAAACAATTTAGACGCAAAATTTTGTAGAAAAAATGCTCCAAACGCTGATAAAATCAACATTTGAAGCAAATTCTTAAAACTGCCGGTGGCCGGACTTGAAGGTCTCACGCATCGAGAAATACTGATAAAAAGGAGGTTTAGAGAGTATCAGCAAAATTGTGACCCCCGATGTGCCCCCCTCGTTCCCGCTCCTCTCAAGCCATGATAATAGATTCCATGACACATTTTCCTTACAATAGTCTATCTTTATCCTGCTTATTATACAAAAATCTCCGCATTTCCATAATCCTATCTTCCCCTTCGTCATCTATAATCACATACCAGGCAACAAAGTTCTTCACATAAATACGATAATATGGATATCGTCTTTCTTTCAACGAATGATAAGGTTCAAATGCTTCCGCCACGGGCAGCCTCTCCAATATGGCTTTTTCCACTGCATCAATTAAATCATTCGCTGCTTTTTCATTATGCAGCTTCTCTGCAATATAAACTACCTTCTGTTCCAAATCTTCATAGAACAAAGGCAAATACCGCAGCTTATACTTTGTATCAACCATTTACCCTCCTCCGAAGATTTGAGAATACTTCTTCATGTGTGTATCTTCTGTTCTCTTCCATCGCCACTCTGTCAGCTTCATCAAGTGCCGTTTCCACACCATCTGTTAACCTTGAGTATGCTTCCAGGCTTAAAACAACCATCGCTCCGTAGCCATTCTTTGTTAAATATACAGGTTCTCCTCCTCCAACTGCTTTTTCTATATCCGGAAACTTATTTCTTAAATCTGAAACTGGCCTAATCTGTATCATAAAATCCTCCTTATCAAAATTTTATCATGATTTTATCTACATTCTTATTATAAACCAATATAAACACTTTTACAATTCCCTGGACCATTAAATTTTCGAAAAATACAAATTGTGGCTGTTGGATATTTCTTCAAAATTCTTTCTATGTATTCCATATTCCTGGAAACAATCTCCCTGTTTTCTACCTTATCCATATCATCCGGTAAAGTAGCGCTTTGCGGATAGACTCTACATAAGCATCCTGAAAGGTTAAGCCATAATTAATCACATCTTCACGTGCAATCATTCTTTTCCTCACCCTCCTCCAAAGATTTGAGAACACTTCTTCATGAGTGTATCTTCTGCTAGAAAGTGCAAACAAATCATTTTCTTACAAACAATGTAACTACACTGGTTTTCAACTCGCTGACTCCCCGTTCTCTGGGAATATCATACTGCTGATCTCGGACAGTTGACTTTAGCACCGTCCATCCGGCAAACATCTCTTTTAACATTATTTGCAATTCCTCGGTTGGTAGATTAATTTCAAATTGTGCCGGAACCTGCTCCTTTGTAATCTTATCATACTCTCTTACATTGGAATTGATAATCAGGCAGGCAATTCCATTTTTACGGATGCCGTCCCTTATTTCCAAAAGCTTTTGGTGAAGCGACTCTTTGTTGTCCACATGTTCTAATGCAGATACCGCCATAATGAGATCATAGAAATTATTGGGAATAATATAATCCTCAATCGAAGACACAATACCGTAAATCTTTTCCGCCACATTCTGTTCCATTGCATTTTCATTCAATTTTTCAATGGCAAGTGGTAAAATATCTACGCCATCTACCCTGCAATCTATTTGTTTGTATTTCGAGGCAACTTCTATGCAATTACGCCCCACTCCGCATCCCAAATCTAAGACCTTTAGCTTCTTATATGCACTAAACAACGGTATCAGCTCTTGTACTGTTTTTATCGGCTTCTTCAACCAACTGTTATCTTGATATAGTTTGCTGTCGGAATACACTTTAGTATGTGATTCTTCTTCGCTCGCTCGAATTTGTTGTAAACGGTTATTCATGTGCCGACACTCTCCTATTAGTCTCTTGTTTTCTGTACCCATTCCAAATCCTTTGCCGACAACACAATATAATTATCTGCACCTTCGCCAATCCGTAAGTAAACATTATTAATCCCTGCCTGAATAATGGATCTGGCACATAATGGGCAAGGTTTTGCTTTATGAATAGAATTATCCTTTGGATTCACACCTACCAAATACAAATCCGCACCCATCGTCTGCTGACGTGAACAATTCAGTAGTGCATTTTCTTCCGCATGGATTGCCCGGCACATGCCGTAACCCTCTCCTTGATGCATATCTCTTTCTATTCTCGGACACGTTCCAATATCACAACAATTCTCAAACCCTCTGGAAGCACCATTATACCCGGTGGATATCACAACATCATCTTTTACAATAACTGCTCCATACTTTCTTTTAATACAAGTACTTCTATGTGCAAACACTTCTGCACAATTCAGATATGTATCAATCTTTGAAACACGTTTTGTATTTTCAGATCTGACCATATGACATCTTTCTGAAAACAAAAAGTCCAGAGACACATCCAATTCTTTTGAGATAATCAGTAGTTTTTCTGTTTCCGGATAACCAAATCCCGTTTCCCGCACTTAAAGATATTGGTTATGTATGAGTGCCTACGCCTACTTGCATAGGCACTCATATCTTTGTTTTTACTTAATTTTGCCGATGAAACGGTAGTAGATGTCAATATCCTGCTCACGCATACCGTCCACGGTGGTTGCTTCGTGAATGACGATCTTCTCAATAAGCGTATTCAGAAGCTCCGCTGTCAGTTCTGTAGGGTTTGCGTATTGCTTAATAAGAGAAATCCAAGTTTCCGC
>JBGVLR010000281.1:0-4916 GCA_045124375.1 Acetatifactor sp. | reverse complement strand
TGGGTGCAGCGGATGAACAGCATCCGAGCCAGAGCCGAGGAGATCGTCCGGGAGAAAATTATCTATGGGGAGGCTGCGGTATGAGCGTCTTAGAAGATTTTTGGTATGGCAATATCGAGCCGTCCGAGTATGATACATCCTCCGCGAAAGAATACAAGGAAGCGCTTCAGCGAATCAGCCGGAATGAAGAAAGTCTACAAGAGACCCTCACGGATGCGCAGAGAAAACTGTTCGCACAGTACCTGGACAGTGTTCGGGAATTTCAGGACATGGCAGAATGCCTGCTGTTCCAAAACAGCTTCCGCCTGGGAGCCAGAATGATGCTGGAGATCATGAACGAATAAGAAAATCGCCTACGGCACCCAGCGGCTTACCAGCCCGCTGGGTGCCATATTATAGATTATGCTGGTAATCCATCTCAAAAAGTCCGCCGTATTTTCAGTTCTCCCGGAATCCATATTATTTTGTGGATAAGAAAGATTCCTGTTCTATTGTTACGCCATACTCTAATATTCTCTCCATCGCATCTTCAAAGATTGGATACTCTTGATTCACCAAAGCAGCTTTGACCTTTTCCAAATATTTAGTGGAACGAACAAGGCCATTCATATGATGGGCTGTAACATCTTGCCCAGACATCCGCATAGGCAATGTCTTTGGAATCAGCTGTTGAAGCTGTGAATACATCTGGAAGCCTCCGAGATCAATATCCGCCCAAAAGGAAACCTCACAATCTGCATGCAATGCCGCCCCAATTTTGGCAAAGAGCTTTTTCTTCTGCGGGCTGAGAAAACCGCCATGATAGACAACCAATTCTTCCTTGCAGCGCTCTGATAAAATATACTCATCGTAATTCGTCTTGTTTTCGATGAATGATATCTTCTGCGTTTGATTTAGATTTATTTCGGCAATGTAATCAACGGCAGTGCTGGGCAGTGCAATACCATATGGACCGGCAGCGCCCAGATCAATAGAGCCGGTTGCGGTATGGATAACGCCACTTCCAGCAAGCTCATACAATTCAGGGCGTGCGTAAATGCCTAAGTACGCCAGCTGATCCCGGATACCTAGTTCACCTTCCTCACTTGCCTGCGCCAAACCCGTATCATATGTCTGGGCGATGCGCAGGAAACGCTCTCTCACACATCTCTCAAAATATTTGGTGTCATGATAGCACTGACTGCTGAATGCCCGCATGGTAATAGACTCCCCATGCATGGAGTCATATACTTTAAATGCCGTAAGCAAATCTAAAAGAGACTGAAAGTCATTTTTGCAATACGATGGCACTCTAAAATTTCTCTGTGCTTCGGTACATATATCGTCCCGCCAGGAAACAATCCACTGCGTAGAGACATGTGAAAGCTTTTCAAGAACCGTTGGTGCAACTTTCGCTGCAAGCTCTTTCGGATGCGTACGACCAACGAGGCTGTAACACTCCTTAACTTTGTTCAGATTTAGACTAACGCACGATAACACCGGTCTGTCTTTTACCCACTCGTTTGTAACGAAACCTTCTTTTTCCAACGCAGTTGCAGCATCATTAAATGTATCCCGGATAGACGCATCCTGATAATCGTATTCTGGAAATTCCTTCTTACCGGAAGCAATGCGAAGCATTACCCGCCTGTTTGACACTCCTGGTTCCATTAAGTGCTTGCTGCTTTCATATTTATCTAACAGGCGGTTGAGGATAATCACTTTTGTCATACGCATTCCATCCTTTTTCCGTAAGTCAGGATATGCATCTGATATTTATCTTTGCTGACCAGAAGGGTACGATCTGCTAGAGGCATAATATCAGGCAGCTTATCCGGTGGCGTACAGATAATGGCCTGCAATCCCATTTTTCGGAGAAGGCGGACACTTTCCACAATTCTTTCACTGTCCATTTTGTTGAATGCTTCGTCGAAAACAACTAAGCGAACAGTATTGTTTACCAGACCGGACAGGTTGTTGACCTGATAAATCTGCGCAAAAGATGCAAGTACAGCAATGTAGAAAGGCGTCTGGGTTTCGCCACCAGATTTGGTATTCAGCGTCTGAGAAAGCATCTGTTTAGAGCCGTTTTGATCTATGGTTTCCAGATCAAATTTCAAATAGGTTCGGAAATCCGTAAATCGCTCAATATTCTGCTGCAGCTCACTTTGCTTTCTGGCATTGACCTGTGTATCGTCTGACATGGCAATGCGGCTAAATAGATCATCGATTAGTTTTCCATATTTTTGTTGGAACGGCATTGCAAAGAGACCGGCTTCACCTTCCATAAGCTCTGGGGCCATAATCATATCATAATAATCTGCATAGTCAGGGTTCCGATCAACACGAAATTTATATCGGTCCGTACCAAACTGTGCCTGATCCAGAGCTCTATTCAGGCTTTTAACCTGATCCTGAACCTGATCAATACTGGACTTAAGCTTCGCCAAAAAATCATTCTGGAATTGCTCCATGGCGCTTTCGTAAGCCGCCTTAATTTTGGCGCGATATTTTGGAAGTTCGCTTTCTTCCAGCAGGTGCTGTTCAGCAGCATATTCCTCGTTATCCATAGCATCAATCCGGAAAGAGCAAGGACGGAATTTATCTGCATACTCAGAACGCGCACGGAACAGCTTTTGCATAGCGGACTCTCGCTCCCGCACGGTTTGCTCAAGACGACCATTGAAGTTCTTATAGACAACGGATGCTTTCTTCAGTCGGCCCAATTCCTGCTGATAACGCGGAATACCTGTCTTTTGAATGAAGTCTTCGGAAAACTCTTCCGCTATACGGTCTTCCATTTTCGCTATTTTTTGATTGATTTCCGGGAGAATATCCCAAACCAGTTCATGGATACGGTTTTCTCGGAGTGCTTTATCAGTAATGTACTGTTCTTTGCTATCTCCCAAAGAATCGATCTCTCCATCAAGCTTCGCAATGATTTTTCTTTGCTCGCCAAGCCAGAACAGATCCAAATGGGACATTTGCTCCTCGATTTGCTTCAATTCGCTGGATATTTCCAATCCCCGGAGGTAGTCTGTCTGGCGCTGGGGTACTACACTCTGGATATAGCGAGCAGAAAACAGCACCTCATGGTTTTGGTATCTTGAAAGCGTCTGATAGATCGGCGCCCAAATTTGAAGTTTCGATTGAATATCTGTAAGCTCTGCTTCAATGCGGGCGATTCGGAGCGCAACTGCGCGACGACCAATGAACGCATCGTCCATCAGTTCCTTTCGGATTGGTCGAACAACATACCCCTGATAGAGCATGCCATCTGCTGTGATTGCAGTTTTACTTCTTCTCAGCTGATCCACATGACTGCAGCAGACAACGCGTCCCAGCAGATAATCTATATAGCTACGTGCCAAATCATTATCTGTCTCCACCTTTTTCGCAAGACTATCCGACCACGGTTCCAATCGTTCTCTTTCGCGCAGTTTTCCAATATCAACCAAGCCAAAGGAATTCATTCCAAATTCCCGCTTAATCTGGTCATAAATGCGCAGAGCATCACGGTAGTATTCCGGAGGTACCAGTAGATAGAACTTCTGCGTGTTCAGATATCCCTCCACCGCTCGGCGCCAGTGTTCCTCGGATTCCGGGATTTCCAGAACGTCCGCAAGGATATCGACCGTAACCGATTTTCCTGCCTTCTTCGTTAATTCTACCTCAAGACGCTCCTTCAAGCGCAATAACCCCCTTGGGTAGTCTTTCACATTCTTGCGCAGATTGTCCAAGGCGACCGCTTTCTGATCCTGTTCGGCTTTTAGATCGTCAGTCAAAACTTTCACTTTATATGCCGTATCACGGACTGCAGCCATGAAGTTCGCCGTTGCATCTTGTGCTCTTGCAAAGATTGCAATGGATTTCGCAAAGATTTCGTAGTTGTAGTCTGTGAACAGCGAATATGCCTTTTGAATCGTATCTGCTGCATCTATGACCGAATGCAACACATCATTGATATCCCACCCCAGAATTGTTTGGCAGAGGCTGCTCATAGTAGCAACCTCTCGTTTCACGTCAACCACTTCATTCTGAAGCTGCCGGAGCAAACGTTGCTGCTCTGTAAGTAAGGATTCCTTTGATCGGCGAAGCTTCTCCTCTTCGCGTGAAACATCGCTTTGCGCACATGCGGCAATGAGTTCCTCCTTTCGCTGCTTCTTTTGCCGAATCAAAAGTGAAACCCTCTCAATCTCAGAAGTCACCTTCTGAATCCGTTCTTCGCAATCCTTTTGCTCTAATATACCCTTGTTGTTCTCCGCCTCCAAATCTTCCTTCTGTGCCCAAAGGACAAGGAATGACTGCTGCTGCCAGCGATCGATTGCCAGCTGCATTTCCCGAAACAATCTTCCGATTTCTTGTAATGCAGTCAGTTTTTCTTCTTGTCTTTGTGCCAATTGTTCGTGGCGCTTATAATCCCGTATGTTTTGCTGCATCTCCACAATATTGGGCTTATCTGGAATATCGCAAATGTTTTCGGTAATGAACTTTTGGATATCCACGATTGGGCGAAAAGAAACCGCCTTCTTCATCATCCGGGTAACCTGCTCATTATGGACATTCCATTTTGCCAGCATATCTGTACGGTATTGGCTCTGTGTATCATAGAATTTGGCGCGAAGGCCATATTTCTCCTTCATGCGCTTTCGGAAATCCGTGTAGTCGAGGGCAAAGCCGTTTTCCACGAATCCGTCTTCCGGTATTTCCCCATCATAGATAAAATAGTGGTCGATATTGTTACCATCACTACGGCAGTCGAAGACAACACCGGTTACAAAACGTGTGCCCTCCACATCATCGAGAAACTCACATGCAATATAGCTGGAAAAATCCTTTCCGCGTCTGGAGTATGGGTTATTGTCATCCATATCCGCCCGCAGATAGCCATCCAAAGAGCGCTGTGACTTTTCATTTGCTGCCTGGTTAAAGTTCCT
>JBGVLR010000280.1:0-2441 GCA_045124375.1 Acetatifactor sp. | reverse complement strand
AGATGGTGGTAGACTTCTTGCGTCTTCTGTGGAGCAGTTCAAAAATATCACGCTGTTCCGATTCCGTAGGTTTCAGCAGAAGCCACTCATCCAGTATCAGTACCAGCGGGTTAGCATATTTTGCCATTACCTTTTTGTAGTTCCCCTCAGACCTTGCGATTTCCAAATCAATCAGCAGGTCTGGAAGACGGACATACCTGGTATTGTAATACTGCTTACATGCCTCCATTCCAAAAGCGCAGGCCATGTAGGTCTTACCACAGCCTGTTGCACCGGTAATAAAAAGATTTCGGTGTTCAGATATATACTCGCAAGTTGCAAGTCTGTTAATTAGCTCCTTGTTGAGCTTACGCCCCGAAGTGTAGTTGATATCCATGATGCTTGCTTCGGGTTGGTCGAAGCCGGCATTATGAATCAGTCGCTTTAAGCGATTGTTCTTTCTGCTGTTAAATTCGATATCTACCAGCATACCAAATCGGTCTTCAAAAGGAATTTCCTTGAAAGCAGAATCGTTTGTCTGGTTTCGGAATGCATCTGCCATAGCAGTAAGGCGCATTTCAATTAATTTATCAATTGTACTCTGATTGGTCATATGTATTTACCTCCGATAGTAGTCGGCACCTCTTGTGATGCCGCGTGCTTTATGTGTGGTTGCAGTATCATCTGATGCTGTTACAAGCTTGTCAGCCCCTGTTACGAGAATGTTTTTAATACTCTTATAACTGGGCGAGGCTGTAAAGGAAAGAGCCTTTCTACAGGCAGCTTCCAGCTTTGCATCTGAGTATTTCTCTGCAAGCTTTAAAAGCCCCATACAGCTACGATATGTCTGTTGTTCCACATTTTTAGAGGTAAGTATTGCATTTACCACAGTGTATGTGTTTATTCCAATCCGCTCAGCCCATTTGCGAAAACGGTCACCGTTCCACTCTAAATATTTCTGGTGGTCTTCCGGCATGTGTTCCGTAATGGTGCTGTACTGCCCGGTGCGCCCTTTTAAGCGGCGGTGGGAAGCAATGCGGTTATGGTTATAGAAAATTTCAATAGTGGTGTCTGTTACCCTTACATCAACTTTCTTTTTGATGTATTCATACGGAACTGAGTATAGCATTCCGTCCACAGATATGTGATAATTGAACTGGACTGTAGCTGTTTTCCAGTCACTCAGTTCAAATCGGGTAGCAGGTAATGGTGCCAGCAATGGTTTTTCTTCCCCAAGAAATAAGCTTCGCCGACTACCCTCTTTCTTCTGAAAGAGCCTTTGGTTGAACAGTTCAAGCTTATCTTTGATTGCACGATTTAATTCAGCAAGGGAGAAGAACTGTTCATTCCGAAGGGCTGCTGTTATCCAGGTAGAAATATTTCCTACCGTTCCTTCAGCATTCGGCTTATCTTTAGGAGACCTGACACGCGCCGGAATAATAGCGGTGCCATAGTGCTCAGCCATTTCCTGATAAGTTTCATTGATTTGCTGGTCTTTAAATCCACCATTGTGAATAACTGCCGTTTTGCAGTTATCCGGCACGAGAATCCTTGCGACTCCGCCAAAGTACTCGTACATATGGACATGTGCATGAATCCATGATTTCTGCTTCATATCCAGAAAGGCTTCTACATAGGCATACTGACTGTAAGTCATGACACCGACAAATATGTAAGCCTTGATGATTTCACCGGTATCTGGGTCAATGATAACAGCAGGGTCTCCTGCCCAATCTACTTCAACCTGTTCACCGGGTTTACGATTAATGTGCATGGTAGCACGATGTTTCTGCTCATCCTGCTGGATGTGATAGCAGAATTGGGAATACATGAGTGGTTCTTCACCATTAGCACGGCAATCCTCCATGTATTCGGTCCATAGGAGCTTTTTGCTAACTCCATTGCGGAGCAGTTCTTTGCGAATATACGCAAAGTCTGGCATGCGTTTGTTGGATGCTACTGATTTACTTGCAGATGGAAATAACTTCTCCGCAAGAACTTCGTCGGTGTCATTCGCATCAAGAGGCCAGGATATATTTAATTCCTTAGCTTTTTTGAGAACACGATTAACCGTCTTTTTAGAAACACCGCAGCTGTCGGCGATGTTCTGTTGACTGAGTCCGAGATTTGACAATCTCAGAATCTCTCGATACTTGGTCATGAAATCGACCTCCTTAAAATGTATTTACACCAAAGGGTGCATAATTACATTCTAAGGTATTTATATTAATGGTTTCCACCTCCGGAATGGTGGTTTCCTTAAAACCGGAATTGCGGTTTCCTTTCGCCGGACAGCATAGACACGGAAACCGGATTATTCAGAAGTTCGCCAGTTGTTGTGTCCAATAGCAGTTCCGGCTGGTCGCCTACCCAGTCAATATACATCTTTTCACCAGGGATCCGTTCCACAGGCATAGATGTTTTTGAAGTACCATAAGTATCTACCATAAAGTCACGATACA
>JBGVLR010000279.1:0-1946 GCA_045124375.1 Acetatifactor sp. | reverse complement strand
TTGCTGATCTGCTGGAGGTTATGGGCGCGGTGGTTAAGGCAAGAGGGTATACCTGGGACGATCTGACTCGTGTCAGAAAAGAGAAACGTGCTGCCCGCGGTGCTTTTGATCACAGGATCTACTTGAAGGAAGTAATTGAGTAAGAGAAGAAAAGGGCGTTATCTACCCATGTTTTCATTGACAGAACAATGAGGGATAGTAAAATAGTTAAAGAGATAACCATAAAGGAGTGTAGCTATGTCTATACTGGATTCGCTGGACTGCGGTCTGCCTTCTTTCTTTCAATACTTGTTGGAGAAAACGCTGATTCATTCAGACCATGTCCTGGTTACAAAGGACCGGTTTTACATGATCAGCAAGTCCATATCCTCCATACTCATTTCCAAAGGAGTTGAAACCTTTCCTGATCGGGAAGGCAGAATCCTGGAATGCAGAAATTACTTCGATGATTGGTTCCTGTTCGCAGTACCTGGTAAGACCGAATATGTGTATGGTCTTCTCAAGATGCGGGAGCAGGAACATGATCTGGAGAGGGGAATCCAGGCGGATGGCGATACTCCGGGTGTGACGATTTCATTTATTGCTTTTGATACAGGTATTTTTAAATCCTGCTTGGAGAATCCTTCTGCAGAAAACAGAAAGAAAATGGGTATGGAGATCAATAGGGTAGTGGCATACCCGAAGCAGAACCATCATCCTGCCTTGAAAGAGTATTTCATTCGCCCGCAGGCAGAGGCGCCTTATCTGATTGCGGAGACCTATGTGAATCATATTGCCTCTTTCAGTACTGCAGGAACGATGAATGTGCCAAAGGCCTATAAGGAGATCTATCTGAAAAGAGCAGCATCGCCCAAGTACGCCCGGATTCCTGATTTCCTGGATCAGAACAACCAGGAAGCCAACAGGATCGTGTGTGATCATGAAAATATCTACATACAGAATGTGAAACAACTATCCAGGTATGAGAAGCTGGCCATTCTGGCCACCCACACAGGAAATGTTTCGTACCATTCGTTTGCTGCAGAGATTAGATACCATGCCATGTTCCTCAATAAGCTGATGAAGATCAGATTACCGATGGCCGGCTCTCCCTATGCAAGTGCAGTCCGGGCTGATATGAGTATCGGGGATAAGGAGTTCCAGGGGCCTACACCTTACTATGATCTCTCTGGAGGGCTTGTGGTGGAGCAAGTAAAGTACCATCAATAACAGTGATTATCCTTGTAGTCTGATAAAGGTTTACATATGAAAAATGTATGAGCCGCGAAGATTATGTTCTTCGCGGCTCATTGTCCATTTAGAATCCAAACAGTACACGTCTAAGAAGCAAGACTACCACAAGTCCTACCAATGCCACGGCCAGCTCAACGAGAAAATGCTGATAATGGCGCTTTCCAATTTCCCGCTGTTTCTCCAACTCATCCAAACGTCTTCCATCCAAAAAGGCGATAATTTCTTTGTAGGTATGAATGTCATGTGCTTTTTTGTGCTTTTCAATACGCAAAGACCACCAGATACTTACGGCGGCCCACACTAGCCAGAGAATGATTCCCCAAACTTTGAAATACCGAACAAGTGGCATAGGCAAGACAACCATTCCAGCGAGCATTATCAAATATACTCTCTGATCTCGTTTGAAATTGCGAATGTCTTCTGCATCAATTTGTTCTTTCATTGTTTGCACATCTCCTTTAACAAGAATATCCAGAGAAATGCCAAACACAGAACCCAATAGCACCAGACTTCGGATGTCCGGATAATTCCGGTCATTTTCCCAGTTTGAAATGGTCTGTCTGGTCACATAGACTTTATCTGCCAGTTCATCCTGGGAGAGCTTTGCTTCCATCCTGTATTTTCTGATTTGCTTTCCGATTTCCATTTAGCATCCCTCCTGGGACCATCTTACGATGATGCATCAATCTTCGCAATCAAAGGTATTTGACAAT
>JBGVLR010000278.1:0-13282 GCA_045124375.1 Acetatifactor sp. | reverse complement strand
CTTTTGCCAGAAATTATTCTGACTTCAATCTGACATTTATGCCAAATCAGGCTATTTCCTGATAATGACCTTGTTTTTTCTCCTTACCTAGGGCTGAACCTCAGCCCAACCCTTAGCAAAATACATTTAACAATTACCTATCTGGCTTTGCTGATAAAGTTGTGCAAAGTCAATTAGGACATGCCGACATCGCTACAACTCAAAACCACTACAATTATAATCCTTATCTTGAAGATGAACAGGTGGCTATTTTTAAGGAAGCAAACATCATGTTACCCCCTGTGTCCCCCCAAGTGCCATAAAAGAAAAAAGCCCCAAATGCTGATTCTGTCAGCATTTGGAGCACTTAATTAAACTGCTGGTGGCCGGACTTGAAGCATATCGGGTCACCGGAAATACTGATAAATAGGAGTTTTCTGCGATCCCTTCTGTTTTCTACAAACATTTTACAAACAATCTGTTTCGTTTATATACTCTGCGAAGTTGTCACACATTTCTTCCAAGGCTTTGTAATCTAAGGCTGACATAACATACTTCGCCGAAGTATCATTCTCCATTTTCTGCTTATAAATTAACTGTGCGTTCGCACTGATCTTCTCCTGATTCTTACGAATAAAAATTATTTCATTCTGCACCAGATCTTTATATGCTACATCCGGCTCATTATCGAGATCATATAACTCTAATTCCGAAGCCGGAACCGGAATCATATGACTAAGACGCAGCGTTGCTTTCAATTCCCGTTCGCCCTTTGCATTCTTGACAACAACTCGCATAATGGGTACAATACTTTTCTTAATTACCATATTATCGCCGGCAATCTGATAGTCGGTCTGTTTCGGGGATGACATTGGTATATAATATTTGTATTCGCCCACCTGCAAGACCACGCCTAAGTATTTTCTTGTATGTACCCTTGTATCCATCTTGTTAGAGTATACATTGGGAAACTTTTCCCGCAAATATGATATGTACCTATCTGAAACGCTGTATATCTTAAAATCTTCCATAATTCCCTTTCTTTCGCACTTTTAAAGAAAAAGCAAGGGAGCTTTTCAGCTCCCTTAGAGTTTAAAATCTCCCACTGTCTGGCAGGGACTCTCCCGAGTTTAAAATCTTCCACTATATGGCAGGAACTCTCCCGAAGATAGTTTCCTATCTAAGTATAGTATATGCTAATTATGCTGAAAAAGCAATGAGTTTTTCAAAAAAGTTACTCTGCGTAATTCAAAAATTTTTGCTCTGCGTTCTTGGCTTTCATTAACAATTCTACAATTTCTTGCTTTACTAATTCATTAGTCACATTACCATTTTTTCCGATATCAAAAGCAGCCTGCCATGCTTTATAAACGCTCTCATATATTTCAGCACATTCTTTTTCCTCATATTTGTTGAAGAATTGCCATGCGTACCATTTTAATGCAGCATAGGTGCCAAGGTTATATTCAAGTTTCCACGCCACATCCAATGTATATTGTTCAGAAATAAATTTGCACAACATATCATATGCCGCAATTCCCTTTGCATTTTCACACCATTCCTCTCCACGTAAATGAGAAACCGCAAGCTGCTTAGTGTCTGCCACGTATAATCACATACAAGCCCACCATTAGCCACCCATTCCGGCTGCTTCGAGAAATCCCATATACTTGTCGCACTGGGACATAGATCTGGTGCAACCCACATACGAAACGCAAAACCACTAGATGCTATAATATCATCTGCAAAATCTTTATATTCACTGTGTTTAAGCACTGCTGAAAGACATTTTGCCAAAGAAAAAAGATATCCCGTAGTATCTGTTGTTTGTTCAAAGTTAATGTCTAATTTTTTCATTATACGCATTCTCCTTTTTGATTGGTATATAAATTATTTCTGAAAATTCTCTGCTTTCTTCTACATAACTTTCCAATTCATATCCGCCGGTTCTCACATACCCATTTTCCGGCAACCACACTCTTGCAATATACTCCCATGTCTTATGTATTGTGTTTACAAAATTAATATGCAATGCCGGGGGAATTCTAAATATTGCATATAAACCACCCTCGATGCTTAATGTGATTGTTTCAGACAAATCTCCCTTTGCCTCTTCTTCTCGAATCCCAATATAATAGTCCAATTTGTGTGTCTCAGGATTCCAAAAGGATACTCCATAGTCCTCTACTGTTATTCCACCAGACAACTTCTTAGACCACTGATTCACATTGTATTTATTCCAGAAGTTAGGAGCAAAACTTTCATCACTTGGATATACAACAAGTTTAAATGAATCCATAACCGACAATTTTGCATCTACATGAAAATTAGTTGGTTCTAATACCATTCTTTCATACAATTTGAGACTATTTTTCCATGCCTTATACTCTGTCGGTAGAATATGGTGTTCTGCCTTAAACGCACGAACGAAATTTTCTTTTGAATTGAACCCATATTCAAAAGCAATATCTGAGATTGGACGCCCCTCTTTCTCCATACAGCGTACAATTTCTGTGATTCTTCGCTTGCGAATATAGTCTGCCGGAGTCAAATGCACAATATCCTTAAATATCCGTAGGAAATGATATTCCGAATATCCTGCTATACCTGCCAACTCTGCATTACTCAAATTGCTCTGCAAATTATTTTCAATATAATCAATAACACTCTGAATACATTCTTGATATTTTATATCAATCACCACCTGACCTTATTATACAATAATTCTCAAATATAAAATTGATAAAAATTGCGAAATTACTTAAAACATTTTTACAATAATCATAACATGTATTCTTCCAAACTAGAAGCATATAGCTTGAAGATCCAGCAAAAATAGGTACTTAGAATAGAGATTCACAATAATTCTAATTTTTTCTTTATAAATTTTCGTACTTTCTAACTTTTTTAAGAATTTCTTGCATTGATATTTCTTATTTTCCATTAATCCCGTACACGCTGCTTAATTACACATTTACCAAGTTAAAACCGTCCAACGCATCCGCAAAAGGTATAACTGTTCTTAGAAGAAACAGCAGATTGGCAAGAAATAATCCTTATATACCACCAATAACGCCCGGAAAAAGTGATATACTTCTTTCCGGACGTTACACTTTGCAATCCTACTCTATCTGTGTAGCATTCATAAATTTCTCGTCGAACGCCTTGACAGTCTCACGATTAAGAGCATCATCAAAAATGTCCCCTTCGTAGTATTTTCCGCCCCTCGCAGGTGCTAAATATCCCGGTATTAATTCCATTCCCATAAACGGTGGGCAATTCTCTCCGTTTATATCTGTGATACCAAACACGGATGCTTCAACAAATCCAAATTGGGGATAATACTCTGGTCTACCAAAAAACAAAAATGCACCATATCCCAATTCTTTTGCTTTGCGAATCATTTCTCTCATAAGGGCTTTTCCTACACCCATTCTCTGATATTCCGGCATAACACTTACTGGACCAATATTCAAAACAGGAACTTTTCCGTTTTCGGTAGTTACTTCTGCATTACTACAAATAACATGACCTACCACTAAGCCATTAACCTCAGCAACTATACTCAAGGGTAATATACCATCCCTTTTTCGTAATTCATTGACCATCCAATGCTCATAAGGACAACCTATTTTTCCGTGTTCTACTCGCCATGGTGTAAAGAATGCGGCTCTTGCAATCTCTTCAACACGGCGATAATCTCTTTCTTGTTCGTTTCTCACTACAATCTTCATATATTCTACCTCAATTTCTTTGCTTCTAAGTGAAATGCTATGCAACTATCTGCACAACCGAAATCTATCTCATAGTCCTTATCTGATCCTCTTGCCTTAAAACTTCCACCACATCTAATAATAGAAATTTCCGGTAGCTATTATGGAAAATCCAAATGTATCAAACCTTCTCTTGCCTTCCGTCCCGGAATGTAATAATATGACCTTAGAAGGGATCGCAGAATTGTATGACCATATGAGAAAAGAAACCATTTTAAAACAATTCTGTGATTTACAAAAAATTAAATATCGTGAGAGCATCAACCAATTTTATATTGTGATTGATCGGAAACAGTACACCGCCAAAACCAGACGTCACCTTATAGACAAGCTATTTGAGAAATACTGCGGAGATGCGGTCACTACTCTGGAGCAGGCTTATCTGGAATGGATGCACTGGCGTGCAAGCATCAACACCTCATCCAAGACGCTGAAGGAGAATAAGAACGAATGGAAGCACTACATCCAGGGTTCTTCTCTGTCAAAGATGCAGGTAGCCAAGATTGAGATTGCCGACTTTGAAGCCTTCCTCTATGATGTGACCATGGATTTTGCGATCACAAGCAAACGTCTGTCAAACATTTTAAGCGTACTTAATGGCATTCTCCGGCGTTGTGTTTCCCGGAAAATTATTGAACACAATCTGCTGTCAGACGTGGATATGAAGATCTTTCGCAAACGCTGCAAGCCACAGAACAGCAACAAGGACAACTACACGTTGGAAGAACGGCAGCGGATTCTGGACTATCTGGCAGACAAGACGGATATTTACAGTCTGGCAATACGCTTCTCTTTCTTCGTTCCTTTGCGGATCAGTGAAACGTGTGCCATAAAGTACAGTGACGTGAGAAACGGTCAGTTGCACATTCAAAGAGCACAGCGGACGTGCCAGAAGATGAATGATGACCTGACCTTTGATGCACGTTATCTGACCAATGAGGAGCGTATCAAGGGCAACAAGGCGTCCGGCTTTCGTACCATTCCTCTGACGGATACTGCACTGTCAATCATTGAGCAGACGCACCGCCTTTACCCGGACACGGAGTATTTGTTTATGCGTGACGGGGAGCAGATTCTGGCGAATACGTTCAATGAAGCACTGATGAAGATCTGCAAGGAACTGAAGATCAAGTATCGTTCTTCCCACCAGATCCGCTTCACAGTGGCAACACTGCTGTTTGAGAATGGTATACGATCACACAATTAAGTACGCTTCTGGGGCACGCTGATACCGCTATGACGTGGCACTACATCCGCAAGCAAGAGCCGGATGCACAGACGGCGGATATTATGAAATCGGTGCTGGGATAGCTTACACAATAGCCAAAACACTTCCAGGAAAGGCAAAAAAGCCGAAAAATACAGTAAATATGCGGCTTACAAACATTTACAAACAATTTTAACGCAAAATTTTGTAGAAAAAAAGAGAGAAAACATTGATTTTATCAGTGTTTTCTCTACTCTCTTAATACTGCTGGTGGCCGGACTTGAACCGGCACGAGGTTGCCCCCGAGGGATTTTAAGTCCCTTGCGTCTGCCTATTCCGCCACACCAGCGGACGCATTATATAGCGTTATGGTCTATTACATGGACATTCGCGCTCAGCACTGTTCCATTGACCTCATCAACGCTAATGGATGGAGGTGGATTCGAACCACCGAAGCAATTTGCAGCAGATTTACAGTCTGTCCCCTTTGGCCACTCGGGAATCCATCCATACAGGACTTCTTTAGAAGTCCTGACCATTTGAGATTGTAGCATATATTTTTGCAAAATGCAAGCAGTTTCTTTACAAATAACGTTAAAGCCTAATTACTTAAATGAATCGAGACCGGAAAAATCCTTTTTTGTGTTCTTTTGCAGTCTCCTGTGATACGTTTTCCTGAGGCGCAGGCTTCTCGCTCACCACTTCCGCAGCCGAAATCTCCGCGCTTTGTATGATTTCCGCTTCCTGTACAGCTTCGCCGCCCTCTTTCGTGCGGTCCTCCTGGTGTACCTCTCCAAGGCCTTCGTCGTGCACTGCCTTTAAAATGGTACCGGAAAACGGAGGGAGTGTAATTTCAATCTTACCTGCATGCACTGAGTATTCCGTTGCCTCCAGACTGTAGCCTGGCTGGGTAGTCTGAATCAGGCTGACCATTTTGCCCTCTCTGGGGACTCCGGCCTCCCACACAGTGACGGTTTTGGTAATTTCGTGATCGTTATTATTAATCAGAATAACACTCTGACCATTTTTATGGAATCTTGCATAGGCAAGGTAATTGTAGTCCACATCAATGCTCTTCAAAGAACCACGGCGCAGCTCGTCATTTTCACGGCGCAGGCGGATGATATCTTTGTGGAAGGCAATCAGCTCGTGATCTTCGTGGCCCCACGGATAAGTCCTGCGGTTATCGGGGTCGGTGAAACCGCAAAGTCCTGCCTCGTCACCATAATAAATGGTGGGCGCACCGATCCAGGACATCTGCATGACAACTGCTTCCCGGAACACACCCTTATTGACGCCTTCGTTGGCAGCCTGAGGACCGAGGGTGTTGGTACGGCCTACTTTATGGTTGGTCCTGGTCAGGAACCGGGAGTGATCGTGGTTGGAAAGCTCATTCATGGCTATCTGCCAGCTGGGCATGGCAAAGCTGGAAGAATGGTGGCGCATAGCCCCCCAAAAGCTGTCAGCGTTACCCAGAAGGTCTGCTCTGTAGTCATCGCTGTGCTTTTCCATACCGGTCAGGAACCAGGTCAGCGGTTCCATGAAAGCATCATAGTTCATGACGGTATCCCACTCATCGCCCTGGAGCCATTCTCTGGTACTGCCGTAGTGCTCGGCCAGAATGATGGCTTCCGGGTTGGCCTCTTTCACAGCCTTACGAAATTCTTTCCAAAAATGGTGGTTGAATTCGGGACTATGGCCCAAATCTGCAGCCACATCCAGTCTCCAGCCGTCCGCATTAAAGGGCGGGGAAACCCACTTTTTGCCGATATGAAGCACATATTCCATCAATTCTCTGGAACCTTCGTAATTTAACTTAGGCAGGGTATCGTGTCCCCACCAGCCATCATAGGTATGGTTGTAAGGCCACTCGTTGTCCCTGTGGAACGCAAAATAATTATGATAAGGGCTGTCGGCAGACACATAGGCGCCTTTCTCATAGCCCGGTGCATTTTCATAGATTCTTTCCCGGTCCAGCCACTTATTGAAAGAACCGCAGTGGTTGAAGACACCGTCCAGAATGACTCGCATGCCCCTGCGATGCGCCTCTTCCACAACCTTGATAAACAGCCGGTTACTGGCCTCCAGGTTGGCCTTATTGGTCACACGATTAATATATCTGGTGGAAAAACGATTTTCCTTCTGGTCAGGGGGCAGCATGTCGCCCTCGTCTGATACAATTTTACCAAAATGGGGATCGATATAGTCGTAGTCCTGAATATCATATTTATGGTTGGAAGGGGACACAAATAACGGGTTAAAGTAGATGACCTCAACGCCCAGGTCTTCCAGATAATCCATCTTGTCCAATACACCCTGCAGGTCGCCGCCATAGAAAGTACGCACGTCCATGGATGCAGGATACTGACTCCAGCTGTCTGCCTTGCGGACAGGCTCACCGATGTAACAGTACTCGTTGGTTTCCACATCGTTGGTGGGGTCTCCGTTACAGAAGCGATCTACGTATATCTGATACATGACAGCTCCCTTTGCCCACTCAGGTGTCTTAAATCCCGGAATAATCACAAAATTGTAATAATCATTAGCTTCCTTCACCAGTCCTCTGGTGTCATAAAATGCCGAAATCTTACCGGTCTCTATGATAAAATAATAGGAAACCTTTTCATTCTCCATCTGATGCTCGTGCTCATAATAATCGAACTCCTCATCAGATTCTACTTTATTCATCAGATGCTTCTGACCCTGATGAACCAAAAAAACACGGTCTACATTGTTAACCGCGGTACGAAAACGTATTTTAACCAGGTCATAGGGCGCCGGCTCCGCCGGTGTCACGTAATACTCCGATGTATCTGTAAACAAGCCCCTGCGATTGAACACAGGCCGCATGGATGAAATATACATCTGATTGAACTCTACCCGTTTCAAATGCTCAATGTCCATGTCAGTTACTACCTTTTACCACTTTTTTACGATCTCTTTATATTCTTCCTCATTTTAACGGAAAGAAACTTATCCTGCAAGACTTTTTCCAAAAAATACTTCACTTTGTGTACTCTGTCCCACCCGGACAACATTTTTCGTCAAAAGTACAGTAAAAAAGACAGCTTTTAACGGCTGTCCTTTTTAGAGAAGGTATTTCTTTCTTATGGGGTATAGCAAAAAACTATATAATGTATTGGGGGGGTTACGAGTATTATAATACCATGACCTCCCCAATTTGAAAAGTCTCATTTTTCACAAATATTACAAATTCGCATATTGCTTTTTGTCACTTTTTACCAAATAGTTATTGTAACAAAGTGCTAAAACAAGGCTGTCTCTTTTTGGCATTCTTGCTTTATCACGCATTTTGTGCAAACAACGCCTCGAATTCTTCACGGCCGACTTTTTCTTTTTCCAGAAGAAGTTCGGCACATCTATGAAGTACATCCTCATGCTCCAGGATGATTTTCTTGGCCTTGGCATAGCAGTCATCGATTATAGATTTCACTTCACGGTCAATCTCGCCTGCTACGATCTCACTGTGAGATTTTGCATGGGCAAGGTCACGGCCGATGAATACTTCATCATCATCGTCATCATAACAGATAACGCCTACATTCTCTGTCATACCGTAACGGGTAACCATTCTGCGGGCCACCTTCGTAGCCTTCTTGATATCGCTGGAAGCCCCGGTAGTAATGTCACCGAATATAATTTCTTCTGCAATACGTCCACCCAAAGATACCATAATATTCTGCAGCATACGTCCCTTGGTCAGGAACATTTCATCCTTTTCAGGCAAAGGCATGGTATAGCCTGCAGCACCATTGCTGGTAGGAATGATGGATACGGTGTAAACCGGTCCTTCATCGGGCAATACATGGAAAAGAATCGCATGACCTGCCTCATGATAAGCAGTGATTTTCTTTTCCTTGTCAGAAATAATGCGGCTCTTCTTCTCAGTACCGATGCCCACCTTAATAAAGGCTGCCTTAATATCCTCGGAAGAAATATACGGGTTACCTGCCTTGGCTGCGATAATAGCAGATTCATTCATCAGATTCTCCAGGTCTGCTCCGGTAAATCCTGCGGTAGTCTGTGCCACCTGTTTTAAATCCACATCGTCTCTGAGAGGCTTATTCTTGGAATGAACGCGAAGAATCTCTTCTCTGCCGCCCACATCCGGGGTTCCCACAGATACTTTACGGTCGAAACGTCCGGGACGTAAGATAGCAGGATCCAGAATATCCACTCTGTTGGTGGCTGCCATTACGATAATACCCTCGTTGGCACCGAAACCGTCCATCTCTACCAGAAGCTGGTTCAGTGTCTGCTCTCTTTCATCATGGCCGCCGCCCATACCGGTACCACGGCGTCTTGCTACGGCATCAATTTCATCAATAAATACGATACAGGGTGCATGCTTCTTGGCATCATCAAACAGATCTCTGACACGGGAAGCACCTACACCTACGAACATCTCCACGAAGTCTGAACCGGAAATGCTGAAGAAAGGCACGTTAGCCTCTCCTGCCACTGCCTTGGCAAGCAGCGTCTTACCGGTTCCGGGAGGGCCCTCCAGAAGCACACCCTTAGGGATTCTTGCACCCACTTTAGTGTATTTTCCGGGATCCTTGAGAAAGTCTACGATTTCCTCAAGCTCCTCTTTCTCTTCCTGCAGTCCTGCCACTACTTTAAAATTGACTTTGTTGTCTCCTAAAGACATCTTGGCACGACTCTTGCCGAAATTCATCATCTTGCCGTTGCTTCCGCTGGAAGCGTTCTGGGCATTCAGCATCATAAACAGGAAGATTCCCACAACCAGAACAATGAGCATGGGAACAACGGTCTTTAATCCCCATTCATCACGCTTTACATCATTGACCTGAGGGTCAAAGCCATACTCACGCACCAGTTTCTCCGCCTCTGCCACATCCGTAACATACAGCTTCTTATCGCCGTTTCTGCGGTCCACGTTCAGATAACCGGTGGGAGTCTCCGGATTGGGCTGGATCGTCACATCCAATACCAGTCCGTCTTCAATATCACTGATCAATTGTTCTTTGGTGTAATCCTCAGTAGGATCTTTCATATAACTCAACATCAAAAAAACAATTACTAACATGAGTCCTATCATAAAAAACGGACTCGTACCTCTTGAATTTTGTCTCAAAATTATGCCTCCTGCATTACATTTTTCGGCGCGGGCTGAAACTTCTTATGCATGCGCCTCCTGTCAGTCGAATTCTACAATTCCGATATAGGGAAGATTACGATATCTCTGGTCATAGTCCAGACCGTAACCTACAACGAATTCATCCGGAATAGCGAAACCGGTATAATCGACCTTTACATCGATCACACGTCTCTCCGGCTTATCCAATAAAGTACACAGACTTAAAGAACGGGGACCTCTGTCACGAAGCATCTCCATCAGATAGCTTAAGGTTCTTCCTGAGTCCACAATATCCTCAACCACGATAACATCCTTATCCTTAATGGATTCATCCAGGTCCTTCACAATCTTAACGACACCGCTGGACTTGGTATCGCTTCCATAACTGGATACGGACATGAAGTCCAAAGATACGGGAACTGTGATTCTCTTAGCCAGCTCACACATGAAAAAGCTGCCGCCCTTCAGTACACATACCAGATGTACCTGCTTTCCCTCATAATCTTTGCTGATCTGATTACCGATCTCCTGAATTCTCCGGTCTACCTCTTCCTCTGTCAACAGTACTCTAACATGTTCTGCCATTTTCTTCCTCCGTTTCGCTGCACTTGCAGTCTCCTCTTAATTGTACCTGTAAAATACGTTTTGTATTCTTACTGATCTTATAATATTCGCTGATTCTGTGCCCCACAATCCACAGGACATGATTTCCTTCCGTTATAAGCAAGATTTTATCTCTGTCCTGTCTGGGAATTTTCTCAGTCACCATATAATCCTTTACCGACTTATGGATCATCTCTGCGGAAGATCCGCGGATACTTAAAAAATCTCCTGTTTTGCGTGTCCTGATTGTCAGCCGTTCTTTCATTTTATCATAATCAAACCATTTCGTATACCTGTTTTGTGGAATATCTTCATAATTTTTACCGGAAAATACCTGTAAATACAGGGTTTGCGCTCCCAACTCCACATGAAACGGTCTGCCTGACAGCAGTTCCTCGTGATTGATCGTGATATAGGGCTCACCGGCCATCTGCTCCGAGGTGTCTGAAACGTCTGCAGCGTTCATCTGACCGGCATCCTTCCTCTCCGTTTCCCCGATCCGGCGCTTTAATTCCACCTGACCGTACTGACGCTGCGCCACAATTCCGTATGGCAGGTGAATCTGCCTGTTCCCCTCCCTGTTAAGCAGTTCTATCACGTCCTGCACATGGACATATGCCATATCTCTGCCTCCCGGACTCAACTCCCGAAGCAGCCGATAGACAAGGCGCTTTCCGATAACGGTATCCACTGCCGAAAAGCTGCGGCAGGATATCTGAAAGCCTTTTGATTCCTGTGACAAAACGGCCTGCACAGCAAGATCTCTTGCCTCTTGTGTCTGCTGCTCCAGATACTCTTCCGTCTCTAAGAGCATTTCAGCCGTCTGCGCCATGTGGCTCACACATCCTGTTACGATCTCCTGTTCCGCATAAGGCAGGATATGGTGACGGATACGGTTTCTGGTGTAGTCATCCTCCTCGTTGGTCGCATCCTTGCAGTACGCAATCTTTCTTTCCTCCAGATACTGCTCAATCTCTTTGCGTTCCAGACAAAGAATGGGACGAATGATATGGTCCCGAACAGGCCGGATCCCGCACAGCCCGGACAGACCGCTCCCCCGGAACAGATGAAACAGCATGGTCTCAGCCTGATCATTACTGTTGTGGGCTACAGCAATCTTATTGGCCCCCACACTTTTCATCACACTCTCAAAAGCCTGATACCGCACCAGGCGTCCCATTTCTTCCTCAGAACGCTTCTCTGCGGCTGCACGCTCCCTCACATTTTCCTTTACCAGAATAAAAGGAAGCCCAAACTGACTGCACAGCTGCTCCACATAAGCTGCATCCTCCCCCGCTTCCTTACGGATTCCATGGTTCACATGCACGACATGGAGGGAGAACGGAATTTCCTCCCTTATCTTCAGTAACACAAATAAGAGGCAAACTGAGTCTGCCCCTCCGGAGACACCTGCCACCACCCGGTCTCCGGGCGTAAGCATATGGTGTTCGTCCATAAATTTCTTAACCTTTTGTTCTATGGTGTCTGCGTATCTCATATCATTTACTATAGCTGTTTATCCACGGAAAATCAAGTAGTAACCGCATTTTCCCAAATTCCCAGCACCACTACCGTCATGTCATCCTGAATATGCCCTCCGCAGCAGTGAAGTACAAACTGCAGAATTCGCCTTGCAATTTCCTTGGGATTCTGCTCCCCGATACTTTCGATGATCTGACGCATGGTTTCCTCATAACGGTTTTGTTTTAAAGCATCCAGCACACCATCTGTCATCATGATGATATAGTCCCCGTCCATCAGTTTTCTATCCAGCTTTTCCGGCTCTGTTTCCCGGAAAATACCCAGAGGAAGGCTTGGGCCGGTAATCTGTTCTACCCCGTGGGCCCTTTTAATGAAGGAGGCTGCTGCACCCATTTTATAAAATGCGCAGGTTCCGTCATAGAGGTCCAGATCACAGACATCCAGGGTGGACATATTTTGCTTCTCGGCACCTGCTACAAGCGCACTGTTTACCAGTTTTAGCGCCCTGTCAAGGGGATAACCTGCCTCCAGCATTTTCTCCAGCAGATCCAGGATCAGTTCACTGTCGGCAGCTGCTTTTTCTCCGGATCCCATTCCGTCAGATAAAAGCACTGTCAGTTTTCCTTTTTCCGACTCGATAATGGCATAATTGTCACCGGACTTCTCTTCCCCCTCTTTCACTGCCCTTGCGGTTCCCGACAGCACTACATAGGAGGCTTCCTCCACAAAAGTATAGCTGCGGCTGGTTTCATCAATCAGGTACGGACTTGCCACCGAAAGCTCCAGGCGTTTGTTTAAGATTACGGAAAGCATGTCCGCCACTCGTTCTCCGTTGTAATTCACAGTCCCCCTGGCATACATTGTCATACCCAGTACAGAGCGTTCTGTGGGCCTGTCTATGTAATAAATATCTGTTACGGCAATTCCCTCCGCTTTCATTGCATGTACCACCATTTTCCGCGTCTTCTCATCCAGGGGACGCAGACGAAATACCTCCGATGCCACTTTATCCATGATCTGTGCCATTTCATTCAGATTATCGCACAATATCTGCTGGTTCTCCTGCAGCCTTCTGGTATGGAGCAATTCTCCTCTCTCTTCCGGCTCCCGCAAGGC
>JBGVLR010000277.1:0-51708 GCA_045124375.1 Acetatifactor sp. | reverse complement strand
TTCAGAATATGCTTGATATGGTATATCTTGTATGCTCAGATATACGCATTCCACTTCCTAACAGAAAGTTAAATGTCGCTTAATCCGGGAAAACACTGGGGTTGGTGGTGTTTTTAACCCACCATTACCCTAGAAGAGCCTGTTTTTTCCATAATGATAGTATGGAATCAACATGGCAGAAACTAATATAAAAATCAGTAGTTAATGTGTAGGGAATAGGTATGGCAATTACGAGAAAAGATGTGGCACGATTAGCAGGAGTGTCAACTGCAACAGTGTCAAATGTATTGAACAATTCAGATAAGGTGAAGGAAGAGACTGCGGAACGTGTCAGGGAGGTAATCAAGCAATTAAATTATTATCCCAATATGGTGGCTAGAAGTCTTTCTACAAAGCGAACGATGCAGGTGGCGATTGTACTGGAGGATATTGCGAATCCTTTTTTTGCGGAAATAGCCTCTGATTTCGGTGCGGCGGCTGAAAAAAAAGGATATTTTGTCAATATTTGTATGGGACTAAATAAGCTTGATGAGTACTTTGAAGATTTTAAGTCAAGAGGAATGGACGGAGTGTTTGTGACGGCACTCCCTCACAAGTTTGATGTAAATAAGCTATACCAGCTGGTGGATTCGGGCATTTATGTTGTGACCAGCGGAAATGAAGAGATAGATACCAGAAAGATTTCGTCTATAGAAAATGACCACGAAAATGGATTACAAAAGGTTATGGAATATCTGTATGGATTGGGACATCGTAAAATTGCTTACTTAAGTGGCTTGGGAAAAGAATTGTCGAATGACTGCAGATGTAAGATATACTTGAAGAATCTTGAAAATTTAGGGCTTGATTATGGTGACAGGCTTTTGGTAGATGGAAAATATCCTTATACCACTACGATGAAAGACGGTTTTCAGGGTGCGAAACAGTTGTTGGAGTCTCAGAAAACCTTTACTGCAGTTATCTGTAGCAATGATATGATGGCAATTGGGGCTATCTGTGCGCTGGAGGAAAGCGGATTAAGGATACCGGAGGATGTGTCTGTAATTGGAATGGACGGAACAGATATTAGCAGATATTGCAGGCCATCCCTGACAACATTGGAAGTGAGCAAAGGACTGGGTAGAAAAGCTTTTGAACTTTTGTATGGCAATATGATTCATGGAAATGTAGGGTATTATAAAAATAATGTTGAGTTGATTGTAAGAGAGTCCACCGCTGAGGCGAGAGGACTGAGATAGTTTCTCCGGAGATACATATAATTATTTGTACAACACCAACAAATTTACCCGGGTAAATTTGTTGGTGTTGTACTATTGCTTCGGAAGGTGAGTTGTGTTATGATTGTTTAACAAGGAAATGATAAAAAACATAGTAAATTTATGCAAAACAACAAAAGGAAGCATAATAAAAAGTTTACCCGAATAAAAAGGAGAGAAAATGGAGTACATTAAAGAATCATTAAACACACCGGTTTCAGGTGATTATGATGTTATTGTTGTAGGCGCAGGTCCGGCGGGAGTATGTGCTGCAATAGCGGCTGCACGCAATGGGGTAAGAACCTTGCTGGTGGAGCGCTACGGCTTTTTGGGCGGCATGTGGACCGCAGGCTTTATTATTCCTTTATTCGATTCTGAAAACAAACAGTATGTGGTGCAGGATATAGTCGATGAAGTGAAAAAACGCGATGGTTGGGGCGGATTTCTAAATAGAGCTTTCGATCATGAAGTTATGAAAAAGGTTTTAGATGATATGGTATGTCAGGCCGGTTGTGATATTCTGTTCCACACTTTTCTTTCCGGAGTATATCTTGAAGAAGAGAAAGTGGCAGGTATTATTATTCAGAATAAATCCGGACGCAGTATCATACGGTCTAAGGTAGTTATTGACTGCACCGGTGATGGTGATGTGGCGGCTGCGGCAGGGGTTCCCTTTACTATGGGAAGGGAAAGCGACAATCTTTGTCAGCCGGTAACCTGTATGTTTATGATTGGCGGCATTAAGTTTATACAGCAGCATCCGTATCACGTTTACGATATTGTTTCGGAGGCTTCGAAAAAGTGCGGTGTTGATATTCCGTTTTCCTATAAACGTCCGTTTATTTTGCAGATTCCTAATTCGGATCGTTGCATTGTCCAGTGGAATCATGTGCGTATGAAGCCGCCGACTGATGCCATAGCGTTTAGCGAAGCGGAAATAGAATCGCGTCGTGAAATACACGAGATAGTTGATTATCTTAAGAAATATGTACCGATGTTTAAGGATATTGAGCTTATATCTATAGCACCCCAGACCGGTGTGCGTGAGACAAGACATATTCATGGTCTACATATCCTTACCTGTGAAGAATGTGTGGAGGGCACAAAGTTTGACGATGCTATATGCACGGTGACGCATACAATGGATTTACATATCCCTGATCAGAACGAACAGGATAATATTTATCTTAAGGCTCCTTACCAGATTCCTTATCGTTGTCTTGTTCCGGTAAATCGAGATGGTCTACTGTTGGGTGGTCGTTGTATAAGCGGCACCTATGAAAGCAATGGTTCTTATCGTGTTACCGGTGCTTGCATGGCTACAGGTCAGGCTTCCGGTGTGGCGGCAGCGATTGCGGTCAAACGAAGAATACCTGTGCGAGAAGTTGATGCGGCAGAGATTAGAAAAATAATCGGTATATAACGTATTTGTTCTCGGCAAGGTACAGGGAAATAAATGCGTGAAATTTACCCGGGTAAATTTATGGCAAGACTGGAGGAGAAAAAATGGTAAATGAAAATAGTAGACTGTTGTTGACATGCGAGTACTTAGAACAGCCATTAGGGGTTCAAAATGAGTTTCCGCGTTTTTCCTGGAAGGTTGTCGGTGTGCTGGAGGCTTCAAAGCAGGTGTCAGCAAGAGTTGTGGTATGGGATGGCGGTGAGCTGATGTGGGACAGCGGCAGGATGGAGACCGCTCGCAATACAGCTGTACAGTATGAAGGTAAAAGTCTGAAAAGCCGCAGGAGATATCAGTGGGATGTGGAAGTGGAAGTTGAGCCGGGGGAAGGTCTGTTAAAGGCAAGCAGTTTCTTTGAAACCGGTCTTTTTAAGGGAGAAGACTGGCATGGCGAGTGGATTGCTCCGGCAGAAGAGCGCAGGGGAGAAGTGCCGCTGATTAGGAAGGTGTTTGATATTGCAGAATTGCCTGAAGTGTCAAGGCTTTATGTATGTGGTTTGGGGTATTGCGAAACAACTATAAACGGAAAACGGATTGGAGACAGCAGGCTGGATCCCGGTTGGACGGATTATAACAAGACAGTTTTATATCGTGTATATGATGTTGGGAGCTACCTAAAGAAAGGGAAAAATGTAATCTGTTTTGAATTGGGAGAAGGCTGGCATGGCTTAGAGCATAACTTTTTTGTTACAACTATAGGAAAACTGCCGTCCTGGAATTCCAGACCCCGTTTGTTATGTAATCTTTATCTGGATGAGAAATGTATTGCTACAAAGGGTGACGCTGATTGGAAATATTCTTGGGGGCCGATTGTTGAAAATAATATCTATGACGGAGAAGTATACGACGGTAGAAGGGAAAAGAAAGGTTGGATGACAGCCGAATATTACGAGGATACAGATTGCGGAGAATGGAAGGCTGCAATATGTGCAGTTGCACCCACAGGAAGATTGCAAAGCCAGTTGATGCCTCCCATAAAAGAAATATGTCGAAGAAAGCCCGCATACATGGAATATATTGGAGAGGATGAAGATTATTCCATGGTAATCGATTATGGACAGAATATGACCGGATGGGTGGAGCTTGTGGCATCTGGTCGTCCCGGTGCAAAAATTATTGTCAGGTATGCAGAGATACTGAATCATGACGGGACGGTAAACCAGAGAAATCTAAGGAGTGCAAAATCCAGGGAGGAATACATAATTGGTGAAGAGGGTTCGCATCGGTATCGGCCCCAGTTTACTTACCATGGTTTCCGTTATGTTTCTGTTGAAATGGAACCGGGAACTTTCATTTATTCTGCTGATGCAGTGCAGGTCAGCACGGCAATAAGGAAAATTACGGATTTTGACTGTTCGGATGAATATGTAAAACGTATTTATGAGACCGTCATGAGAACAGAAGAGAATAATATACACAGTGTTCCTACAGATTGCCCTCAGAGGGATGAGCGTCTTGGCTGGGTAAATGACATGACAGTGCGGCATGAAAATGCAATTTATAATTATGATATGGTATTGGTCTATGAGAAATGGATGAGAGACCTACAGGATGCTCAGGCGGAAAATGGTGCCATACCGGATACTGCGCCCTATTTCTTTGGAGGCAGACCGGGAAGTCATATTACCAGTGCATTTGTTTTGATTCCATGGTGCCTGTATGGATTTACCAACGACAAGCAGATGCTGGAACGATATTTCAATGATATGAAGCGGTATGTCAATTTTAAGCTTGGAGAAAGGACAGAGGAAGGTATTCTTCCGGAATGCTATTTCGGAGAATGGGTACCGCCTATGACGGAAGCAGTATGGGGCTGGGGAGAAAATGCAGTTCCCAAGGATATCCCGCAGCAGTTAATTACCACCTGCTATTTGTATTATGATTGTCTGATAATGAAAAAAATCAGTGAAACTCTCGGAAAGACGGAAGAAGCACATCATTTTGAAGTAATATGCAAAGAGATAGCAGAGGCCGTTAACAGGAAATATTACAGACCGGAAGGCTATTATGAACCGGGAACTCAGGGAGCCAATATTATGCCGCTGTTTCTGGATATTGTACCGGATGGCGGCAGGAATAAAGTATTACAGCATCTGATGAGAGATATAGCAGAAAACCGTAATATGCATTTGGCTACCGGAAACCAAATGACAAAGATTGTTTATGATGTGCTGGTAAAAGAAGGGATGGCGGATTTTGCGCTGGAGTTGACGACACAGAAGACCTATCCAAGTATCGGATATATGCTTGAGCAGGGAGCAACAACCATCTGGGAACGTTGGGAAAATCTGACGATAAACCATATGAATTCTCATGATCACCCTATGCTGGGAGCATTTTCTGTATGGTTGCTTAAGGGATTGGCAGGACTGAGGCTAGTCCACGGCAACACGCAGCAATATGTAATACATCCTATAATTCCTCAAAAACTGAATTATGTCAGGATGGAAAGAGAACTGGCAGGAGGAATATGTCGAATTTCATGGGAGAAGACAGAGAATAACGGAGTGAAGGTGGAACTGAAGGTTCCGTGGAACACCACAGTATACTTTGAGACACCGGCCGGTTACCACTCAAAGTGGGGAGAAAGGATTGCGCTGGAAAGCGGCAACTATTCTTTTGAACTGGAAGCCGTTACAGCTTAAAAAAGAGTAATTATAGCGGAAAAACTTCCTGGCCGGGGTTTTTATAAAAAAGTAACGAAAGAATCTGTCAGGTATGTAAAGGTTCTTAAAGAAAGGAGACTAAAAATGAAAAAGAAACTATTAACACTGGTATTGAGCATGGTATTGACGGTATCTGCATTGGCAGGCTGCGGTAATGCGGAAGGTGAGGTGCAGAGCTCCGATTCAAAAGTAGAAGAGCAAAAGTTGACTCTTCCTTTGGAGGAACCCGTAACTATGAGAATGTTTGCATTTCAGAGAACAGGTACAGATTTGACTCAGAATCTGGCATGGAAGGAAATGATTGAACGCACCAATATTCAGTGGGAGCTGACTACAGTGACTTCATCAGATTATGTAGAAAAGAGAGGTTTGAGTTTCTCCGGTGGTGATTATGAAGATGTATTTTTTAAGTCCGGTATTGGTGAAGCCGATGCATTAAAATATGCAAAAGAAGGGATCATCATTCCACTGAATGACCTGATTGATCAGTATATGCCTAATCTGAAAGCTGCGCTTGATGAGTATGATGCATGGAGTTATGTAACTTCGCAGGATGGCAATATTTATTCTTTGCCACAGCTACAGAAACCGG
Source organism: Acetatifactor sp. (assembly GCA_045124375.1). Lineage (GTDB taxonomy): Bacteria > Bacillota > Clostridia > Lachnospirales > Lachnospiraceae > Acetatifactor. The sequence goes on along the minus strand of JBGVLR010000277.1, from coordinate 45,735 downwards.
GTTATTCCACCTTGATGCTGTTTGTGAATCAGCCCTGGATGGAAGCATTGAATATTGAGAATCCGAAGAGCTGGGATGAATTTGTTGACATGCTGCGTGCGTTTAAGACAAAGGACCCTAATGGAAACGGAGAGGCAGATGAAATCCCTCTGTTCCTAACAAGCGGCACAATCAGTTTTTTGCTTCCCTATTACGGTATTGCATTTGATGGCAATACTAACGCAAGCTATGTAGACGGTAAGTTGGTTTATTATCCCACTTCGGAAACATACAAGGCATTCCTGAAAGAAGTTGCTGCAATGAAGGCAGAAGGTCTGATCAATGATTATGTAACGGCTACATGGGATGATCAGGCGGCAAACGGACAGACAAAGGATGTTATGGGTTGCTTCCTTCAGTATGGACCCCATCTGTCAGTTGGTATAGAAAACGAGAGATATGCTGATTTCCCTGCACTTGAACCCTGGACTGATACGATGCCTGTCTCTTCAGGTGTGACTTTTGGTGGCCTGGTTATTACAGACAAGTGCCAATATCCTGAATTGGTTGCACAGTGGGCTGACTATTTCTACTGCGAAGATGGCGGAAGACTTTTATGGCTGGGAGTAGAAGGTGAAAGTTATTACCTGAATGATGACGGAACATATACCTGGAATCTGGACGGTACTTACGGAACAGACATGACTACCGTTCGTGATGCAGCAGGATTGTATGGTGATCTTCCTGAGCCCGGTATCAAACCTGAATTATTTGATGCAGGTCAAACCAGTCCGGAACAGGTACATGTTAATGCGCAGACAGAGGTAATTAACCGACATCTGGCTGAAAAGTTCCCGAGACTTAACTGGACAGATAGTGAGTTAAAGAAGAAAGCAGCTTATGTTGCGGACATCAATCCCTATGTTCTTCAATATGAAGCACAGGTTGTAAACGGAGAGGTAGACCTGGATTCTACATGGGATAATTTCATTAAGACACTTGAAGAGATGGGTGTTAAAGATATGAATGCAATTGATCAGGCGGCAGTTGATCGTTTTTACGGAGTTGCTGAATAACATAATGTAAAAAGCAAGAGGACCTGTGTTGAGAAATGCTGTAAGCGTATAGGGATATGCGCTTACAGCATTATGGAAATGGGGAAAATGTGATGAAAAAGAAGAAAAAAGCTTTTCTGGTTCGTTTCTTTATGGATGTGAAAAAAAACTATTTTCTGTATATCTTGCTGCTGCCGGTTGTAACGTATTATGTTCTGTTTTCGTATATACCGATGGCAGGAGTCCAGTTGGCATTTAAGGAATTTTCCGTTAAAAAGGGGATATGGGGAAGTGAATGGGTAGGATTCGAGCATTTTGAACGATTCTTTTTCGGATATAATTTTGAAAGACTTTTGAAGAATACACTCGGAATGAGCCTTTATGCTTTGATTCTGGGGCTTATTATGCCGATTCTTTTTGCTCTTATGCTGAACTACGTACGGTCTAAGAAGTGGAAGAAGACCTTGCAGATGGTAACATATTTGCCGTATTTCATATCAACTGTAGTTATGGTAGGTATCCTTTCGCTGTTTTTGGGGCAGGATGGACTGGTGAATTCGATCCTGGTACATCTGGGGGTGACGCCAATAGGATTTATGACATCACCTACCTTATTTAAAGCGGTATATGCCTGGAGCGGAGCATGGCAGGGATTGGGATTTAATTCCATCATGTATATAGCTGCCCTTGCAGGTGTGGATTTCGAGCTTCACGAGGCGGCTATTGTGGACGGCGCTTCAAAATGGAGACGAATCTGGCATATTGATCTTCCGGAGATTAAAATGACTATTCTGGTTGTCATGATTACAAGTCTGGGAGGAATTATCAATGTAGGATTTGAAAAAGTACTCCTGATGCAGAACGATTTGAATTTTGCTGCATCGGATGTTATTTCGACATATGTATATCGTGTGGGTCTTGTTCAGAATGATTATGGATATTCAACTGCAGTTGGTTTGTTTAATTCAGTAATCAGTACGATTATGATAATCCTGTCTAATCTGACAGCGAAAAAGGTCGCTGGCTACAGTCTGTGGTAAGGAGGTGAGTGTGATGAAAATAAATAAGAAAACCGGAAAGAGATTTACCTCTGACACAGCGTTTGATATTGTTAACCTAATATTTATGGCATTTATATTTATCATTTTTGCCTGGCCTCTCTGGTTCATTGTTGTCGCATCCTTCAGTGACCCTAATGCAGTAACAGCAGGCAAGGTATGGCTGTGGCCGGTAGATGCCCATTTGGCCGGCTATAAGATGGTATTTGAAAATAAAGATATTTGGAGAGGATATGCTAACTCCGTTTTTTATACGGTAACAGGTACGCTGTTAAATATGGTCATGACAGTTTGTGCTGCATATCCGCTGTCACGCTGGGATTTCATGTCGAGAAAGTTCTTTACGATAATGTTCATGTTTACTATGTATTTTAGCGGAGGAATGATTCCCACCTTTTTGCAGGTGAAGAGTCTGGGATTAGTAGATTCCAGACTGGCAATGATTATTCCCGGAGCAGTATCCATGTTTAATGTGCTTTTGCTTCGGAGCTTTTTTATGTATGGTGTGCCGATAAGTCTTGAAGAGGCTGCCAAGCTGGATGGAGCAAACCTGCGTCAGCTGTTGTTCAGGGTATATCTTCCGTTGGTAAAACCTACTCTGGCAGTATTGGTTCTGTATTATGCTGTGGGTCATTGGAATGATTACTACACGGCGCTTATTTACATCAGCAATCGCGAGTATCTGCCGCTGCAGTCAATATTGCGTGAAATATTGATCTCCGGACAGATAGATTTTTCCTCGGGAGCTTTAAACGGGGAGTCGGCGATGGAGAAACTGAAAATAGCAGGAACCATAAAATATGCGGTTATTATTGTGTCAACGGTTCCGCTCATGGTTATATATCCATTTATTCAGAAACATTTTGTAAAGGGTATTATGATTGGAGCGGTAAAGGGTTGATGCTCTATTGAGGCAAATTGGAGGTGTCTATATGGAATGGAAAGCAAAATGGATAAAGCCTGCGTCAGAGACAGGCGATGTGGCTCCGGTCTTTGCAAGGGATTTTTCACTGAAGGGGAAGGTGAAGAAAGCAACATTATTTATTACAGCGTTGGGTGTTTATGAGGCAGCTTTGAACGGTCAGCGAGTGGGAAAATTTATTCTGGCGCCCGGATGGACTGCTTACTTCAAAAGACTCCAATATCAGGAATATGATGTGACAGATATGCTAAAGAAGGATAATCAGATACAGGTCACAGTGGGTAAGGGGTGGTATCACAGTCCGCTGCTTGGCGTTGAACAATCCGGCTATCAACAAAAGCTTCATGAAAACCCGAACGGAGTTTTGGTGCAGCTGGAGATTATTTATGAGGACAGAACAGTAGAAGAAGTTGTGTCCGATGATACCTGGACTGTTTCAGAAAGCTGTGTAAGGTTTTCAGAGATTTATGACGGTGAAATTTATGATGCTTCTTTTTGCCCGGTTCTGGATGGTGAAGTTGAGATATTTGACGGTCCATATAAAACACTTATTCCACAGCAGGGGGAAGAAATTCTGGAACAGGAGCGAATCACGGCTGCGGACTTTTTTGTGACACCTAAAGGGGAAAGGGTTATTGACTTCGGACAGAATATAACGGGCTATGTGGAAGTGAACGTAGATGCTCACAATGGAGAAAAGGTAGAATTGTCTTTTGCGGAGGTTCTGGATAAAGACGGTAATTTTTATACAGAAAATTATCGTGGGGCCAAAGCTATGTACCGTTACACTTGTCGTGAAGGCAGTCAGAGCTACAAACCGAAGTTGACCTTCTATGGATTTCGTTATATTCGCATAGATAGTTTCCCGGGGGATCCGGATAAAGCGTTATCCAGACAGTTTACAGCGATTGTGATTCACTCTCAAATGAAGCGTACAGGATATCTTCGTTGTTCAAATCTTCTGCTGAATCGACTTTTTGATAATGTAGTCTGGGGGCAGAAGGGAAACTTCCTGGATGTTCCGACAGATTGTCCTCAGCGCGATGAACGGCTTGGGTGGACCGGTGATGCCCAGGTATTTGTTCGTACTGCCTGCTTAAATTATGATGTTGAAAAATTTTTTACTAAATGGTTGGCTGATATGGCTGCAGAGCAAAGGGAAAACGGATATATTGCTCATGTGATTCCGGAAGTGGTGGTTCATTCTGAATCCAGTGCGGCATGGGGAGATGCGGCAACAATATGTCCGTGGGAGGTATATTTGGCTTATGGTAATCGGGAAATTTTGCAGGCGCAATTTGAATGCATGTATAAATGGGTGGATTATATTACCTCTGTAACTAAGGATGAATATTTGTGGACCGGCGGAACGCATTATGGTGACTGGCTTGGTCTGGATGCACCTTACGGGAGCTATAAGGGATCCAGTAATGAGGATTTTATTGCCTCTGCCTTTTATGCGTATTCAGCCTCGCTGGTAATAAAGGCAGGAAAAGTTTTGGGCAGAGATGTGTCCGGATATGAAGTTTTGTATGAAAACATTGTAAATACATTCCGCAAGGCCTTTCCTGTATATAAGACACAGACGGAATGTGTTCTTGCAGCCCATTTTAAGTTGGCGGAAGATTGCCAGGCAGCCGCAGACCAGCTGGCATCAATGATTAAGGCCGGCGGCGAACAATTGCAAACAGGGTTTGTGGGTACACCGTATCTGCTTCACGTGCTTAGTGATTACGGATATGTAGACCTGGCATATACGTTGCTGCTTCGAGAAAAGTATCCTTCCTGGCTGTATCCGGTAACTAAGGGTGCAACTACTATTTGGGAGCACTGGGACGGTATCAATGAAGAGGGGGATTTCTGGGATACCAATATGAATTCCTATAACCATTATGCATATGGTTCTGTTGCAGACTGGGTATACAGCACAGCAGCGGGAATCTGCAGATTAGAGGAGGCTCCCGGCTATGAAAAAGTCAGAATTGCGCCGGTTCCGGATGTCCGTCTTGACTGGCTGAATGCGCGTTTGGATACCAGACATGGTACGATTGTTTCCGAGTGGAAAAAACAGGGTGATTACTGGCGATACGATATTACCACGCCGGTTGAGAGTGAAATTGTTATAGATGGAACGATACATCATGTAACCGCAGGTGATTATTGTTTTTATTGCAAAATTTAATCTGAGAAGCTAATTGGCCGCTGATGCGGCAGAAGGAGGGTAACTATGAATACTGTTAAAGATAAAAAAATATTGGTTGGAGCTGATTTTGCCGGCTTTCCGTTAAAAGAAGTGGTGGTAGAACATTTAGTGAAAAAAGGATGGGAAATAACTGATATCGGCGTGAAAAGTGCCGATGAGGAAGATCCCGAAATGTTCCATAGGATTGGGCTTAAGGCAGGTGCTAAAATAGCTGAAGGGGAATTCGAAAGGGCACTTCTTTTCTGTGGAACAGGAATGGGTATCCATATTGCAGCAAGTAAATGTCCGGGAGTACATGCAGGTGTTGTTGAAAGTGTACCGGCCGCACTTCGCGCGATTACCGGTAATGGTGTAAATGTGCTTGCAATGGGTGCATTTTATGTGGCACCTCAGATGGCTAAGGATATTGTAGATGCTTATCTTGGCGCGGAATTAGGCAGCGGATATGAGTGGTGGCCGAATTTTTATGAATTCCATAAGCTGGCAATTGATGAACTGAATGCGTTTGACTATGAAGAGTTCAAGAGAAATGGCTTTGAAGTTAAAAGATTAGGTGATTATCCGTTAGAACTGTTGGACAGACCGGAGTAAAGGATAATGGAGGTGGTTGGATATGAGGATAATACAGAAGCTTGCGGATAATCGGAATATGAGTGGTATCACTATTGCATTTTTAGGTGATAGTGTTACACAGGGGTGCTTTGAATTATACAGAGACAAAGAGAATACAATTGTACCTGTATTCGACCAGAATAGCACCTATCACGAATATTTGCGCAGAATTCTGTCAATGCTTTATCCTGCGGTTCCGGTAACCATGATAAACGCAGGAATCAGCGGAGACTGTGCTCCTTGTGGATATGAAAGATTGGAAAGGGATGTATTGCAGTATCGTCCGGATTTGGTTGTGGTTTGTTACGGGCTTAATGACGTTACAAAAGGTGCGGAGGGGCTGGAAATTTATTGCCGGGCTCTGACAAATATTTTTAAAAGACTGAAAGAGGCTGGTATTGAAATTGTTTTTATGACTCCCAATATGATGAATACATATGTAAATGCACATGATATGGACGATGAAATGAAGAGCTTAGCGGACCTTAGCGCAAGGCTGCAGACGGAAGGAAGTATGGATACTTACGTGGCGGCTGCAAGAGAAGTCTGCAGACAGCAGGGTGTGACTGTTTGTGATTGTTACGCAAAGTGGAAACGGCTGCATGAAGTCGGTGTGAATGTAACGGAGCTCCTTTCCAACAAGATGAATCATCCGACAAGGGAGATGAACTGGCTCTTTGCAGTCAGTCTTTTGCAGACTATAATTGAAAAGGATCGTTAAGACAATGGATCGAAGAAATATTCGGGAATGGCGCGGTGCTGGTTATGGCACTGTGCCATTCCTTCGTTTTTCGACAATTTTCAAGAAACTTTCACAAACCCCCTTTCCAGATTCGTAATTTATGGGTATAATGTTTGTTAAGGCTTAAACTTTTGGAGGAGGATATGACTAGAGAAGTAATTATCAAAAGCAATAAGTACGGAATTAATCTGATCCTGGATGATCACCTTCCTTTTCCGGAGCTGCTTACATTAATAGGGGAGAAATTCAAAGAGACCGGCAGTTTCTTCAAGGATGCCAAAATGGCAGTTTCCTTTGAGGGCAGACAACTTACGAACAAGGAGCAGCTGGATATAGCAGACACGATCATGGCGAACTGTTCCATTCAGATTGTCAGTATCATTGACAGCAACAAAGATCTGGAAGAACTGATGAGAGAGCGGGTAGAAGCTTATGAACAGCCCCAGCCCGAACCCATGGTGTCCTATGTGAATCCCCAGGATATGGGAATGCAGGGAATGGATATTCCGCCGGCAGCAGATTTTTATAAAGGCAACCTTCGTTCCGGTCAGACGCTGGAATGTGCTTCTTCGGTTACATTGATCGGAGATGTAAATCCGGGAGCAAGGATTGTTTCGGAAGGAAATATTGTGGTGCTGGGTTCCCTGAAAGGAAATGCATATGCAGGTGCAGCAGGAGATGACAGCTGCTTTATCTTCGCACTGGATATGAAGCCGATTCAATTACAGATCGGAGACTTGATCGCCAAGAGTCCGGATAAGGAAAAAGACAGCTGGCGTACCCGTAAGAAAGGAAAGACAGAAGGGACCCAGTACGCACCGCAGATTGCTGTGGTGAGAGATGGTTTTATCTGTATAGAACCAATGACAAAAGGATGCCTGGATCGCCTGTAGGAGGGATGACCGGCACAATAATAAGGAACAAAATGTCAGGAGGAGACAGTAATGAGCGAGGTTATTGTAGTTACATCAGGAAAAGGTGGTGTAGGTAAGACAACTACCACAGCGAATGTGGGAACCGGTCTTGCCATGTTGAACAAGAAAGTAGTAATGATCGATACAGATATCGGACTTCGGAATCTGGACGTAGTGCTGGGACTGGAGAATCGTATCGTATACAATCTGGTGGATGTAGTAGAAGGCAAGTGCCGTTTGAAACAGGCACTGATCAAGCATAAGAAGTACCCGGAGCTGTGCCTGCTTCCTTCAGCACAGACAAGGGATAAAGATGCTGTTACTCCTGAGCAGATGATAGAACTGATTGAAGAGCTGAAGCAGGAATTTGATTACATACTGCTGGATTGCCCCGCAGGTATCGAACAGGGCTTTAAGAATGCAATTGCAGGTGCTGACAGAGCACTGGTGGTTACTACCCCGGAAGTGTCTGCTATCCGTGATGCCGACAGAATCGTAGGACTTCTGGAAGCGAATGAAATGAAGAAGATTGACCTGATCATCAACAGAATCCGTATGGATATGGTAAAGAGAGGGGATATGCTGAAAGTGGAAGATGTTTGTGACATCCTTAGCATTAATCTGATCGGTGTGGTGCCTGATGATGAGCAGATCGTTGTATCCACTAACCAGGGTGAACCTCTTGTAGGTACTGACTGCATGGCCGGCGAGGCATACTTCAATATTTGTAAGCGTGTACTGGGAGAAGAAGTACCTTTCATGGATCTGGATGCGAAAAAAGGCGTATTAAATGCATTTTTCAAAATGTTTAAGAAATAAGAGGGGGAGGAATGGCGATGAAGATAATGGATTTTTTTCGTAAGAAAGGTTCCGGAGAAGTTGCCAAGGATCGATTAAAGCTTTTGCTGGTATCAGACAGAGCAAATTGCTCACCCGAGATGATGGAAATGATTAAGAACGATATCATTGCAGTTATCTCAAAGTATATGGATATTGATGCCCAGGGGCTGGATATTCAGATTACCGAGACGGAGTCTGAAAGCAGTAATGGTACTGTTCCTGCATTGTTTGCGAATATTCCGATTAAGGACATGAAACACAAACCGTCCAGGTAAAGTCATTTTACGGAAGCAAGAGGATATTGGGCAGGGAGGTAGACAAAACTCTGTCACGATATCCTCTTTTGTTTCATAATACAGTTACTTTTTCTTTTTCATCTGGCGTGCAATATACTCCAAATGAGAAAGCTGTTCGGAATCCAGTTCTCTAAGTGCCTCTATCATGCTCTGCAGTTCATTGGGAAACGGGTTCTTATCATCGAAGAACTCGCTGGGGGTCACACCCAGATATTCACATATATAGAAAAAAGCAGCCATGGAGGGAAGCGCTTTCTGGTTTTCCAACGTATTGATATAGCTGGCACTTTGTCCTATACTCAGGCTCATTTCGCGGGCGGATACATTTTTGCGGGTGCGTAATTGAATCAATCTCTGATAAAAAAGGTCTTCATACATATGATAATCACTCCTTTATGAAATTGTACGCTATGAGCATTCCAAAAACATATGATAAAATTCGATATATTTATTGAAATATAAAATTAAATACGTTATGATATAAGTGACAATTTAAGAAAACTAAATTCTGCTTTTAATTGTTAGATAAAGAAGCTATAATGTTATGTGTAGAGTAACAACGTGTATGGGGGAATGAATATGAAGAAAATGATACTTGCTCTTGGTGCCGGTTTCACCGGCTTATGTCTGATTTGTCTTTTGCTATGGCGGGGCCTGTCAGTGAAGACGGAATGGGAACCGGAAGATGTGATTACGGAGGATGAGATACTGATTTGGCTGGAAGAAGATATGTGGCAAATTAATGGGGAAAACAGTATCGGCATCGGAATTCCGCAGACACAGGAAATGTTTTGTATTCCATTGTCAGACGAGTCTGATCGGGGAATCAAGCTGCAGCAGCTGCAGTCCGGGAAGCTTAAAGTAAGCGGCAGGCTGGATATGGGAAGGGGATATTTTGAAGGTAATGTTTCGTGGAATGGACAGGAGATCTGTGTGGTGAATTTTGCCACCATGGAATATATGTTTCTGAAAGAGAATCTGAATTCCTTTACACTGGGGGATTATTATGTGTCCTGCCGTTATGTGGAAGGATCAGATGAAATGGGAATCCTGGTGTTCTACTGTCCGGCATCATAAAGGACGTACATCTTACAAAGGAAGAAAATTGTTCCCATGCCTCAGGAGAAGCTTTGTAGATTTCTGAAGCATGGGAGTATTTCCGTACTTTAATTAAACATAAATACCTGCTTTAAGAGAGGTTGTGCGCCGGTTACAGGATCTTTATCCATCACCATGACGTCTTTCATGTATTCATCCCACTTTTTAACAACTTTACTTTCAGACTGGACTTTAGCTGCTTCAAGAATACTGTCGCACTCATAATATCCAAACAGTTCTTCTCCTACATTCCAGATGGAATAATTCCTGATACCTGCTTCTGTTAAAACCTGCTTCATTTCCGGCCAGATTTCATTATGTCTTTTGGTGTACTCTTCGATTTTCCCGGGCAATACGCGTGCCTTCCATGCATATCTTTCCATTTTGATCAATCCTTTCGTCTCTCATACCTGTATGAGGTCTTTTGACCCTTGTATTATATCAATTATTATCGTATATTTTACATAAGAAATCAAGATGAAAATGCTAGACTTTTATTTTAGGATATGTTATGATTATAAGCGAAGTTCAGGTAAGGGAGGTTGTCGCGGCATCGGCAGCCTTTTTGCGTTATACTGAAGAAAATGGAAAACACAGAGGGAGGTTACATCATGGAAGAACTCAAAGAAGTATTGGAAACACCTGCAGCAGAAACAGAGGCATCTGCAGCAGAGGCACCTACGGCAGATGCAGTGGCTGAAGAAGTAACAGAGACGATGGCAGACTACAGCAGAGAACTGGAAGCTTCTTTCCGCAAGATTGCAGAGGGAGATATCATCTCCGGTACCGTTATTGATGTCAGCGAAGAAGGCGTAATTCTGGACCTGCGCTATTATGCTCAGGGCGTGATCAAGGCAGAAGATATGAGCGATGCCCCTGATTTCGCTATTTTAAGAGATGTGAAGGTAGGAGATACACTGGAAGCAACAGTTGTCCGCATGGATGACGGACAGGGCAACATTCAGCTTTCCAGAAAGTCTGCTAATGATATCCTGGCATGGGATAAACTGCAGGGTTATATGGATGAGCAGACTGTTTTGACAGTGAAAGTAGGCGGTGTGACCAATGGTGGGGCTATCTGCTATGTGGAAGACATCAGAGGGTTTATCCCTGCATCACAGCTTTCCCTGGAATATGTGGAAGATGTGAATCCATGGCTGGGGAAAACTTTAAAAGTCAAAGTCATCACTGTGGATAAAGAGAAGAAGAAACTGGTGCTTTCTGCCAAGGTGGTACTGAAAGAAGAAGCTGCTCAGGAGCATGCACGTAAGATTGCCATGGTAATTCCCGGCAGTGTACTGGAAGGTACTGTAGAGAGTCTGATGCCTTATGGTGCATTCATCAATCTTGGTGACGGATTGAGCGGTCTGGTTCATATTTCCCAAATCAGCCAGAAGAGAATCAAGAAGCCTTCCGAGGTGCTTGCAGTAGGTGATAAGGTAAAGGCTAAGGTTTTGAATACCAATGACGGCAAGATTTCCCTGAGTATCAAGGCACTGGAAGAGGCAGAACCGAAGGAGGCAGATACCATCGAGGAGTTCCATTACGAATCTGACGGAAATGCAACCACCAGTCTGGGAAGTCTGTTTGCAAATCTGAAACTGGATCTGGGAGAATGATTGTGATTACAGGAGTATGTGTCAGCCTGATAGCAGCTGTTTTTGTCGGGGACTTATGTATTAAAAATTATATTGAAAGGACCGGTATTGAGGGAGAGACCCGCAAACTCTGGGGCGGCAGACTCCTGATACGTAAGCATCATAACCGGGGAGCCGTGTTGAATGCCGGTCAGTCCAGACAGAAGCTGGTGGCGGCGTTATCGTTGATTATGACCGTGGCAGCTGTGATTGTCTTTATCGGCAGTCTGGGGCAGAAAGGCAACAATATACTGCGTGTGGGTCTGGCGCTTCTCCTGGGTGGCGCTTTCAGCAATACTTATGACAGGCTGAAGCGAAAGTATGTGGTGGACTATTTCAGTTTCGGAGTGAAATGGAAGCGTCTGCGCAACATTATTTTCAACTTATCTGATTTCTGCATTATAATAGGCGCACTTACATCGGCTGTCGGAGCCGGAAGGTAAGTGCGCCTTCCTTATACTTGCAATAAGATCCGAGAAGAGGATCCAAGGGATATGCCCAAGGGATGTTATCCCCAGGGATGTTATCCCCAGGGATATGATCCCAAGGGATATTAACCCTAGGCAGTGATAATTGTACCTGCCTTACCTTTAACGGCATCCTTTACAGCTTTCATAGAGGTGATCAATACCTTGCCGTTCGGAACCTTTTCCAGATAATAAATAGCAGCCTCAATCTTAGGAAGCATGGTACCTGCTTCAAACTGACCTTCTGCGATAGCGGCCTTGGCTTCAGCTACAGTCATGGAAGGAATAACTTCCTGATCTTCCTTGCCGAAGTTACGGTATACGCTATCTACACTTGTCAGGATGATCAGCTCGTCCGTTTCCAGGTCAGCAGCCAGCTTTCCTGCAATGGCATCTTTTTCAATGACAGCGGAAGCACCTTTCAGCGCACCCTTCTGCTCGATAACGGGAATTCCACCGCCGCCGCAGGCAATGACGATCTGGTCAGCTGCAACCAGAGCACGGATAGATTCGATCTCTACGATATCAATTGGCTTGGGAGCTGCAACCACACGGCGGAAGCCAACGCCGGGATCTTCTTTCACATAATTTCCCTTCTTGATTTCTGTTTCAGCATCTTCTTTGGACATATAGCGGCCGATGACCTTGGTAGGCTCATAGAATGCCTCATCATAAGGATCGACGGTAACCTGTGTCAGGATCGTGCTTACCGGCTTGGAAATACCGCGGCCAAGCAATTCACCGCGCAGAGAATTCTGGATATCGTAACCTACATATCCCTGGCTCATGGCTGAGCAGACACACATAGGTGCCGGTGTATAATCGATATACACCCTGCGCAGCTCGGTCATAGCCTTGTGGATCATGCTGACCTGAGGACCGTTACTGTGGGTGATGGTCAGCTGATAATCTTCTTCAATCAGATCTGCCAGCGCTCTGGCAGTTACTTGTACTGCATCCCGCTGCTGGTTAGTAGTATAACCCAGGGCATCATGCCCCAGGGACACAACGACTTTCTTCTTACTCATAGGAATACCCTCCTGATAATATCACCGATCCCCCCAAATGTGGCAGGATAGGATGGACTATATTAAAAACAGTATAACATATTTCCAAAAAAGTGTATAGTACTTTTTTATTTCCAGTTCACCCGTCAGTTCGGGGCAGGAAAAACGAATGCTTGCATGCGTTTTTTCCTGACTGAACTGACGGAGGGAGCGCCATCTTATGAGCAAAGGTAGCCGCGAAGCGGCGGAAAGCGCCGCAGGCGCGTCTTTGCGAATGGCGCGGGTGAACGGCACCTTTGCGAACGGTGCTCTTGCGAATGGCGCGGGTGAACGGCACCTTTGTGAACGGCGTCTTTGCGAATGGCGCGGGTGAACGGCGCCTTTGCGAACCGCGCCAGCGAACCGCGCAATCCCCTAATCTTCCTCCAACTCCCGCACCACCTTATCAAGCACCGTGAAGTAGTCTTCAAAGGTCTTGCGGCAGCATCCCGGATTGTCTATTGCGATACCGGGTGCCCTCAGACCGATCAGGGAAAAGCCCATGGCCATGCGGTGATCATCATAAGTCTCCACGGTGCAGGCTTTCGGCGCCCCGGGGTAGATGGTAAGGTTATGCTCTGTCTCCTTACACAAAATACCCATCTTTCCCAGTTCCGTAACGATGGCAGCCATACGGTTGCTTTCCTGATAACGGATATGGCCGATACCGCGGATGGTAGTGGGAGAATCCGCGAAAGGTGCGATAGCTGCCAGGGTGATGGCCTGGTCGGAGCAGGCAGACATATTCACATCCACCCCATGAAAGTGTCCGTCCGCAGGAGGTATTACCAGAATGCCCTGGTCAGTATCAGTGACTTTGCAGCCCATTTTTTCCAAAATACGAATAAATTCCACGTCTCCCTGCAGGGAGTCGAAATGCACATTTTCCACGCAGACCGGAACATTCATAAGGGGTGCCATAGCGTAGAAGTAGCATGCTGCGGATACATCCGGCTCAACTTGATAATCCAGCGCCTGATATTGCTGTCCTTGTTTTACCACAAAACAGTCTGAAGAAGGATGTTCCGTATGAACACCAAACTGGGCCATCATGGCCTCTGTCATCTGAATATAAGCCATTCCGTGGGTGCCTTCCACCTGAATCTGCATGTCTTTGGGAGACAGACAGGCTGCAATCAGAAGCGCGCTCAGGAACTGGCTGCTGTGTTCGATATCTACGGTAATAGTATCTGCAGCGAAGCCGTTGCTTTTTAGTGTAAAAGGAAAGAAGCCTTCCTTGCCCTCATATGTAATCTCGCAGCCCAGCTCTTTCAAGGACGCTAACAGCGGTGCCATAGGGCGTTTGCGCATCTGTTCGGAAGCATCCATATGATAAGTGCCGTGGCAGATGCCAAGGTAAGCTGTCAGGAAACGGGCAGCAGTTCCGGCGCTTCCCACATATTGGGAGGCCTCTGCTTTGGGAACGACTCCACCATGTCCGGTGACACGGATGGTTCTGGCAGGCTCGTCCACTTCGGTCTCGAAGCCCAGATCCTGGATACATTTCAAAAAATGCCTGGAATCGTCGCTAAACAGGACACCGCGTAAGGTGGAACTGCCCTCAGCCAGAGTAGCCAGCAAAAGAGCACGGTTGGTGATGCTCTTGGAGCCGGGAACACAGACTGTGAGACGCTTATTCGGATCAGGTGTGCGGCCGGCCGGTGCCAGCGGATAGATACAGGGAACATGGTAAATTGTATGATTCATGAGATTACTCCTTAGGGTCATTTTTTGTGTAAACAGTATACTGCATTTGAGAGGGTTTTTCAAGGAGACGGGAAAATTTTGCCATTGTGCTATTGACATTCAGAGCGAACGGTAGTATATTAAATCCTAGAAAACCTACCAAGATAATAGGAATAAAATATAAATGGGAAAGGAAGAATGATTATGAGCAGAATTTTTAACAAATCCACTGATTTAATTGGTCATACCCCTTTATTAAAAGTAGAAAATTACATGAAGTCCCAGAATATTACCCAGGCGCAGATCCTGGCAAAGCTGGAATATTTAAATCCTGCAGGCAGTGTAAAGGACAGAGTAGCCCTTGCTATGGTAGAAGATGCGGAGAAGAAGGGCATCTTAAAGCCGGGTGCGACTATCATCGAGCCTACCTCCGGTAACACAGGAATCGGTCTTGCCTGCGTAGCGGCAGCCAAAGGCTATCGCACGATTTTGACTTTACCTGAGACCATGAGCGTAGAGCGCAGAACCTTGTTAAAAGCATATGGTGCAGAACTGGTGCTGACAGACGGTGCCCTGGGCATGAAAGGTGCGATTGAAAAGGCCGAGGAACTGGAGAAAACCATACCCGGCGGCGTAATCCTGGGACAGTTCGATAACCCTGCCAACCCGGCTGCCCATGCAGCAACCACCGGCCCTGAAATCTGGGAGGATACAGACGGCAAGGTAGACATTTTTGTAGCAGGCGTAGGTACCGGCGGAACCATTACCGGTATCGGCACTTATTTAAAGTCAAAGAACCCTAAGATTCAGGTGGTTGCGGTAGAGCCTGACGATTCTCCCGTACTTTCCGGCGGAAAACCCGGCGCACATAAGCTCCAGGGCATTGGAGCGGGTTTTGTTCCTTCCATCTTAAATGTGAATGTGTATGATGAAGTCATGAGAATTACTACTCAGGAGGCTTACAGTACCGGCAGAAAGATTGCAAGAAAAGAAGGTATTCTGGTAGGAATCACATCCGGCGCAGCTCTGTATGCAGCAGCGCAGCTGGCAAAGCGCCCTGAAAATGCGGGCAAGACCATTGTGGCACTGTTGCCTGATTCTGGTGACAGATACTTGTCCACCCCTATGTTTACGGAAGGTTAAGTGTATGAAGATATCGACAAAAGGCAGATATGCGGTCAGAGTCATGCTGGACCTGGCACTGAACAATACCGGTGAGTGTATCAAGGTAAAGGATATTGCAGCCAGACAGGGAATCTCCGAGAAATATCTGGAGCAGATCATTGCAATTCTGAACAAAGCCGGTTATGTCAAAAGTGTGCGCGGCGCCCAGGGCGGTTACCGTATTGCCAGAGACCCCGGGGAGTATACCGTGGGCATGATACTGCGGCTGACGGAAGGCAGTCTGGCACCGGTAGCCTGCCTGGAGGATGGCTACGGTGTCTGTGAGCGATGTGACACTTGTGAGACGCTGGAGGTCTGGAAGGAACTGCATACGGCCATCAATCAGGTGGTGGATGGAGTGACGATTGCAGATTTGGTGGAGAAACGGCACAAGCGCACAGGAGTAATGGATTATAGTATTTAAGCGATGCCCAGTCGCTTATACTCACAGGGGGCTGTCTGTTCCGGACAGTCCCCTGAATTCTCCCACATTAACCTTAATTCAGGCTTCATAGATGGTTAAGGCATCTTCCACCGTCAAAGTATCGATCAATTCTTTCTCCCCGGCAGTCTTGCGATACAACAGCACTTTTCCGCAGCCGCTTCCGCCGCCATACAGGCCATCCGGTTTCTTACCGTCCGGATTCTCATAGTGAAGCAACATCATATGTTCCTTCAGGCTGCTGATGGTGACTTTCATCACAGCCTCTTTATTCTGGGCAACAATCTGCCAGACAAGCCGTTTATTAGTGATTTTAATATTCCACTTACATTCCTTGCTAAGCGGAGAAAAGTTGAATACGAAATCTTCCCCTTCGTAAGTAAGCTGCACCAGAAGCTTACGCTTGAGTCGAAACCAGAGGAATACGGGACAGCAGCCGTCTATTGCCAGTGCGGTATGCTTAAGCTCCCTCCCGGTACGTTCACTGGTTAAATGACAGGATGCCAGCTGAAGCCAGGGACAGTTGAAGCTTTTTCCCCAATGCTTATCTGCATATCCATAGCTGTCCTGAGGTGTGACCTGATAACTGACACCGTTGAGAATCACTGTGCCCCTGTACTGGGCTTTAATTCCTTCCCCGTGCCAAAAGCTGTCCAGGGCATTGACTGCATTGTGAAAAGCATCTGCCATGGAGCCGGTATGACAGGCGATTGACTTGTGTACCTCCAGATCCCATTCCATTTGCCCTTCATCGGTCATGTAGGACTTTCTGCGGGAGTCCTGGTAAGGAATATCTACACAGCCGGAAATACGCTGTTCACTGTAGAAATTTTCTCCGTATTGAATGATCAGAGGATTCAGGGCGACTTTAAGCTCTGTTAATGGATAAAATTTATGCAGCTGAACACCCTCAGACCCGCCGTCCCCTGCAAAGGCTCCTGCTTTCAGTAATAGATAAGAGGGACGTATGCCCCGCTTTTTATTATAAGGGAGCTGTCCCAGGATGGGCTTACTGCTCCCCAGGGACGGATTCATGATCATATATTCGATAAAAAATACCCGTCGTTCTCCTGTCTCTGGCTGAGTTGCGCTGAAAGAATGGAACCAGCGCATACAGCCCCTTTTGGACTGTGAACCGTTTAACAGACAGGCATTTCTGGATAAATCGGAATTATTCATCTGTATCTTCACTCGCTTTTTCGGATGCAAGATATCGTAGTTACCTGTTTATTATAATACTATATATAGTAAATGACAATAGTAAAGTTCGGTTATTTTATGATGAGTTCACTCGTCGGCTACGGGCAGGAAAAGCGCATGCTTGCATGCGGCTTTTCCTGCCTGGGCTGACGAAGGGAGCGCCGGTTTATGAGCAAAGGTAGCCGCAAAGCGGCGAGAAAGCGCCGTAGGCTGCGACCAAAAGCATCTGCGATGCTTTGCGAATGGCGCGAGGTGAAGTAACATTAAAATTTATGATTCCGCTTGCCAATTCTCCCCGGCTGTGATATATTCAATTTATCAAAAAGAAAGGCGCACTTATCTGCGTAGGTGAGGAAATGTACAGATAGTCTATTTGGTAAGAAGCAACATACATTGTTTGTCAGCTGTGCTGGCCGGGAATTCTGTGGTCATATATGCTGACGTAATGTGAACCTGTATGCAGGTTTTGTTTTCGTGCCGAATAGTGTCGTACTCCGGAAGCCTTTCTATATAAGGTTTCTTTTGCGTGTATGGCTCTGCTTTCGGTAGGAAGCAGAGCTTTTTGTCTGTGGCGCAACGCTTCAGGCGGAAATTGTACTTTGCGGATTTTTTGGGGGTGCAGGGGAAGGGACACAGAGAATGAGGACACAGCACAGCCACAGGAGGAATCTTATGTTACAAATCAGGAATTTGACCATATTACACAAGAAGGATTACCGGGAACTTCTGAAAGATTTCAGTTTCGCATTGAATCCCGGGGATAAAGCAGTGATCATCGGCGAAGAAGGAAATGGAAAATCTACTTTACTTAAGTGGATATACGACCCGGAGCTGGTAGATGGGTATGCAGAAGTAAGTGGGGAACGGATGGCTCATGGAGAACGGCTGGGTTATCTGGCGCAGGAACTTCCGGTTGCAGACAGGGAAAAGAGTCTGTATGAATATTTCAGCGAAGACATGACTTTCTGGGATCAGACCCCGGGAGATTTAAGCAGGCTGGCAGCCGGACTGGGGCTTGCTGCAGATTTTTTTTACGGAGAACAGAAGCTGGGCACATTGTCGGGTGGTGAAAAGGTGAAAGCCCAGATGGCAAGGCTGCTGATTGCAGACCCCACCGTATTTTTGCTGGATGAGCCATCCAATGATATCGATATCGAGACACTGGAATGGCTGGAACAGTGGATAAAGGAGTCGGACAGGCCGGTGCTGTTCGTGTCCCATGATGAGACTTTGATTGAAAATACGGCAAATGTGGTAATCCATATCGAGCAGCTGAAGCGCAAGACGGAGAGTCATTATACGGTAGCGCGTCTTCCTTACAGACAGTATATGGAGGAGCGCCTGAACCGGCTGGACAGACAGGAACAGCAGGCGTTAAATGACCGCAGGGAGGAAAAGATTCGTCAGGAGAAGTTCCGCAGGATTAAGCAGAAGGTGGAGCATGAGCAGAACGCCATTTCCAGACAGGACCCTCATGGCGGGCAGCTGCTTAAGAAAAAGATGAAGGCGGTGAAGTCGCTGGAGCATCGTTATGAGCGGGAAGCGGAGCAGATGACTCAGATGCCGGAGACGGAAGAGGCTATTTTTTTCAAGTTTGGGGAGGATATCCGCATTCCTGCAGGGAAGACTGTTCTGGAGTATGAATGTAAGGAGTTGTATGCGCCGGCGGAAAGGTCAGAGTTAAGTGATTTTGCGGCAAATAACGATGGGACCAAGACAGCAGATCAGAACCATGGACGCCTTCTTTCCAAAGATATTTTCTTACGTGTCAAAGGCGGTGAAAAGATCTGTATCATTGGCAGCAACGGTGCCGGCAAAACCACACTGCTCAGACAGATTGCCGCAGAGCTTCTGGAAAGAAAGGACATTCATGCCGAGTATATGCCTCAGAATTACGAGGAGCTCCTGGATCTTGAAAAGACACCTGTGGAGTACTTGTCTGTTACAGGAGAGAAAGAAGAGATCACAAGGATACGGACTTATCTGGGCAGTATGAAATATACTGCCGATGAGATGAGCCATCCCATTGATGAGCTTTCCGGAGGACAGAAGGCAAAAGTACTTCTTTTGAAGATGAGTATGTCAGGAGCGGATGTCCTGATACTGGATGAGCCTACCCGTAACTTTTCGCCCTTGTCCGGGCCTGTTATCCGCCAGGTGTTGGAGGCTTATGGTGGTGTGATCATCAGCATCTCTCATGATAGGAAATATATCGGTCAGGTGTGCCATACCACGTACCGCCTCACCCCGGAAGGATTATTTCCAGTCCCTGTGTCATAGGGACTGGAGCCTGTGGAGATTACAATGTTTCAGCACTGATTTTTACAACACGGCGGTCATAGGTCACAAGGCCGTTGACCTCCTCCTCGATATCGGACAGCTGAGTGTACACCGCACCGCTCAGCCCTTTGGTCTCTAAAGGCAGAAGCTGCTCACGTATGAGAGATGTATATGCCTTGGTCAGGTCTTCCCGGCTGTCATATTTTTGATAGCCGTATACTCTGTTCACGCTGGAGTGGCCGGGAATATGACAGGCGTATCCGCCGTATTCTGAGATGACGCAGGCCCGCCCACTTTCTGTCTCTGCTTTCAGGGGACGGAAATAATTATGAATACTTCTGAAGTCTCCGCATTTCTGGTCGAACCAGCCGCTGGCATGGTCTACCGGGCGTGTGGAGTCTTCTTTTTTCACCATTTCACAGACTCTGGCAGCATCAAATTGTCCCCAGGCTTCGTTGAAAGGTACCCAGACGGCGAGGGATGGAACATTGTACAGGTGGCGGACGGTTTCTCTGCATTCAGCCAGCCATTCCTCACGTCCTTCTTTACTCCTGCGGGAAAGGAGGCCGTAATGGTTGTCCTTCAGATTCTTAGATAATCCGGGCAACAGGGTCGGAAGATAACAGACGTAACCCATATGGTATGACGTACCGCCGTTTACCATGTCCTGCCATACGATCATCCCCAGGCGATCGCAGTGATAATACCAGCGCAGAGGCTCTATTTTGATATGTTTTCGGATCATATTGAAGCCGAAGGATTTCACCAGTTCAATATCGTAGACAAAGGCTTCATCGCAGGGTGCCGTCATCAGTCCGTCCGGCCAGTATCCCTGATCCAGGATGCCGTGCAGGAACAAAGGTTTATGATTTAAACAAAACCTTGGCACATTGTGTTCATCTTTTTTCACGGTATAACAGCGCATGGCAAAATAGCTGTGGACAACATCCTCATCCGCGTGAATCACCAGTGGATAAAGGTGGGGCGTATCCGGTGTCCAGGGGATAAAATCCATATCGGAAGGCAGGGAGAAACATACTCTGGTAAAGGGGTTCCCATCCTTATCTGTCTCTCGATAGCTTGCGCTGATAGGATAGGGCGTTCCCTCTTCGGTGGTCAGGCTGACCTGACGGAAATGATCATGGCCTTTCAGAATCAGCTCACAGTTTTGCAGATCATAGTCGGGCGTCAGTGTCATGGATTCTATGTATTGTTCGGGCACCCATTCGTACCAGACACTCTGCCAGATACCGCTCTGGGCGGTGTAGAACATCCCGCCGCGCTTTAAGGTCTGCTTTCCTCTTGCATGCCAGGAGGTATCGCTTACGTCTTTTACACGTACCTGAATCAGGAAAGTCAGGGTATTTTCGGCGGCTGATGCCTGTAATTCCACAGTAAAAGGCAGGTACCCACCCAGGTGATGTGCAGCATGTTTTCCATTGATGTACACATCCGCTTCCTGGTCCACCGCATCAAAATGAAGCAAACATCTGCTTAAGGGTCCGGCAGGCTGCTCCAATGTTACGACACGCTGATACCACAGAAATTCATCCGGCTGAAGCTGCCTGTTTACGCCGGATAACAGGCTTTCCGGAGAAAAGGGAACCAGTATCTGTCCTTGTGGTGCGAGAGGGGTACCGGGGGTGATCGTGGTATCAGAGTCAGACATAATCTGATAGTCCCAATACCCGTTCAGCATATGGTAATCTTCCCTGCGCATCTGAGGTCTGGGGTATTCCTCCCACACATGGGCAGGATCTAAAGTCTCGCCCCAGGGCGTATACAGGGTATTCAGATTATCTTTTTCATGGGATTTACTGATATTTTGAATGGCATTCTTAAAATCCACGGACAGTACCTTCCTTTCTTTCATTCCAGCTATAACGCAGGCTGAAACTGTAACATCCTGCTTACAGCATACCAGAAAATGGTGCAAAAGAAAAGTAAAACAGGACATGATTGCTCATGTCCTGTTCATCATATAAGAGGGGGGAGTTGAAAAGTTATTCTGAAAAGGGAACTTAGGGGAAATTCCCTTTCCATGATGATAGGATACCAAGAGTTTGTGTCTAAAGTGTGTTCAATTGATAAAGGATTCCTTAAAAAACAATAAAGTGTTGCTTGTGAAAGGAAAAGTCCTTATAATAATGGGAAGAGTGCGGCTTCGCAAGGAATACGGGAGAGGTTTTTATGAATATATTAACGGTAGAAAATATAACGAAATCATACGGAGAGCGGAAACTTTTTGACAGGGCCAGCTTCTATCTCCAGGAAGGAGAGAAAGCAGGAATCATCGGTATTAACGGAACCGGTAAATCCACGCTTTTGAAAATCATTGCAGGGCTGGAAGAACCGGATGAAGGAAGAGTGATCAAGGCCAACGGTGCTGTGATCCGTTACCTGCCCCAGAATCCGCAGTTTGGTGAAAAGGAGACAGTGCTGGAAGCAGTACTTCGGGACAACAGGACGCCGGAGAATGAAAGCTATATCGAGGCAGATGCCAAGGCCATGCTGACCAGACTTGGTATGAATAACTGGGACCAGCCATGCGGAGAACTGTCCGGCGGTCAGAAGAAGAGGCTGGCACTGGTATCGGTGCTGCTGTCCCCGGCCGAAATCCTGGTACTGGATGAGCCTACCAACCATCTGGACAATACTATGGCTGACTGGCTGGAAGACACTCTGCGTAAGAGAAAAGGTGCAGTAGTCATGGTCACCCATGACAGATATTTTCTGGACAGTGTCTCCACACGCATCATAGAGATTGATAAGGGCAGCATTTATTCCTACACGGCCAATTACTCCGGTTATCTGGAGCTTAAGATGCAGCGTGAGGAGATGGAGGAAGCGTCTGCCCGGAAAAGAGAATCCATCCTGCGCAACGAATTAAAGTGGGTGCAGAGAGGGGCCAGAGCCCGTTCCACCAAGCAGAAGGCAAGGCTTGAGCGTTTTGAGGAAATGCAGAATACACAGGGACCTGTAAAAGACGGGCAGGTGCAGCTTTCTTCCGTTTCTTCCAGACTTGGCAGGACCACGGTAGAGCTGGAGCACATTTGCAAAAGCTACGGCGATAAGACATTAATCAATGATTTTTCTTATATTTTCCTGAAGAATGACAGGGTAGGCTTTATCGGTCGTAATGGCTGCGGCAAGACTACGTTGATGAAGCTTTTAACAGGACAGATCGCACCTGACAGTGGTACCATTGAAATCGGCCAGACTGTGAAAATAGGATACTATGCCCAGGAACTTGGGGATGAACTGATGAAGCCAAGCCAGCGTGTGATCGATTATATCAGGGATGTGGCAGAGTATGTGGATACTCCGGAGGGGAAAGTCAGTGCTGCCAGGATGCTGGAGCGTTTTCTGTTTGCAGGAGAGGATCAATACGGCCTTCTGGGCAAGCTTTCCGGCGGGGAACGAAGGAGACTCTATCTTTTAAAGGTACTGATGGGAGCACCCAATGTGTTGATTCTGGACGTAAACTGTAGTACCCCTTTGAGGTGTGTATAGAGTGTATTGTGTAAGAAATAGATGAGAAAAATGACTGTATACACAGAAAAGTAATAAAAATGTGTATTGTGTTAGAGGAAGTGTAGTCAAAAGAGATGACTACTTTTTTTATTTGGTGTATAATGTGGAATAGAATAAATTTTGAGAGGCAACAGCATGAATCTGATTAACATAGAGAACCTGACAAAATCTTTTACTGACAGAAAATTATTCAACGGTGCATCCTTTTCTTTGCAGGAAGGGGAGAAGGTTGGTGTTATCGGTATCAACGGAACCGGTAAGACTACTTTGTTTCGAATGATCATGGGGCAAGAAGAAACGGATGAAGGTACCATTACCATTGCCAACCATGTGGTACTCCGTTACCTACCACAGCATCCGGAATTTGATCCGGACAAAAGTAGTCTGGACTGTGTACTGGAAGGAAATGTGACGGAAGAAAATCGTTGGTCTATTGAGAGTGAAGCCAAAGCAATGATGACACGACTCGGTATCAAGGATTTTTTACAACCGGCAGGACAATTATCTGGTGGACAAAGAAAACGTTTGGCACTGATATCCGTACTGCTTTCGCCCGCTGACATCCTTCTGTTGGATGAGCCTACCAACCATCTGGACAACGATATGGCTGACTGGCTGGAAGAGTATCTGAAGAAGTGGAGAGGTGCGCTGATCATGATTACTCATGACCGATATTTTTTGGACAGCGTGACCAATCGGATCATTGAGATTGACAAAGGTCTCATCTATAGTTATGAAACAAATTATTCGGGATATCTGGAACTGAAAACTCAGCGTCTGGAAATGGAACAGGCCAGTGAGCGAAAACGTCAGTCTATACTGTGTGTAGAATTGGAATGGATGCAAAGAGGAGCAAGAGCTCGTTCCACAAAACAGAAAGCACACATCCAGCGTTACGAGGAGCTTAGAGATCGTCAGGCTCCCGTACAGGATTCGCAGGTAGAATTAAGTTCTGCATCCACAAGATTGGGAAGAACCACCGTGGAGCTGGAACACATCTGTAAATCTTATGGGGAGAAAAAACTGATTGATGATTTTTCCTATATCTTTTTAAAGAGAGACAGGGTTGGATTTATTGGACCGAACGGATGTGGAAAATCTACGTTAATGAAAATCATTGCAGGCATTATACCACAGGACTCCGGTAATGTAATTGTCGGGCAGACTGTAAAAATAGGATACTATGCACAGGAAATAGCTTCTGAAAAAACAGGTGATGGAACAGAGATTGATTTATCTTACATGGATCCGAAACAACGAGTGATTGATTACGTGAAGGATACGGCTGAGTATATCCAGACCGCAGATGGCATGATATCTGCATCAACCATGCTGGAAAGATTTTTATTCCCGCCGGATAAACAATATAGTCCTATTGGTAAATTGTCAGGCGGAGAGAAAAAACGATTAAACCTGCTTCGGGTGCTTGCTACTTGCCCAAATCTTCTGGTACTTGACGAACCGAGCAACTGTCTCGACATAGCCACATTGACAATACTGGAAGATTACCTGGATCGCTTCGAGGGGATTGTTGTGACCATATCTCATGACCGTTATTTTTTGGACAGAACCATGAAACGCATATTTGCTTTTGAGGGGGATGGAAAACTCAAACAGTATGAAGGTGGATATACAGATTACACCATAAGAAAAATGGCGGAGCAAGAACAAGCAGAAGCAGAGCAAGTAAAGAAAAATAGCAATGTTTTGAAGAATGATGCTAAGAGTTCTGAAAAAGGACAGCGTACTCGTGGTCCTCAGAAACTGAAGTTTACTTATCAGGAACAGAGGGATTACGAAACAATTGAAAATGATATCGCTCAGTTGGAAGAAAAAATAGAATTACTGGAAAGCCAAATGGCAGAAGCTGCAACAGATTTTGTAAAACTGAATCAGCTAATGGCTGAAAAGGAAGAGGCCGAAAGTAAACTGGAAGAAAAGATGGACAGATGGATGTATTTGGAGGATTTAGCTGCAAGGATTGCGGGGCAGTAGAGAGTAAAGAATAGGCTACCGGTAAATTACAGTCCCGTTTTAATGTTGGCGAGAGCAGATGGGTGTATTTAGATGAATTACTGGAATATACCATTTTAAAAAACAGATGCGATGAATTATTGCGTTATCTGTTTGATATAGATAAGTTTAGGGACTTTTTACAACTAAGAACACCGGAAGAGATTGGAAAAGCATATGAATACACATTAATGGCGGTTATAAACAAAATAAATACTGCCTTATATCTGGGAAGACATGAATTGCAGTATATTCAAGGGCATTTTTATGTTGTTGAAACAGGGAAGAAACCGGCTATAGAAGCAACCAATATTAAATTAATAAATTTGTCTTATGTTCAAGGCTTGCGGGAACGATGTACTGAAGATTTTATAAGTGGAAATTATGACAGTGTTATAACCAAGTCCAGAACAATGATAGAAGAGGTATTAATTTTTATATTAGAAAATAATCAGATTCAGGTGGAATCGAAAGGAGATTTGAACCGCTTATATAATCAGGTAAAAGGTCTTTATAATATGAGACAGGACAGGAGCTACGATGGAAGAGTAAATGGTTTGCTTAGTGGATTAGAGAAAATAGTACAATCTGTGGCGGAAATGCGAAATATGAATAGTGATTCGCACGGAGTGGGAAGCAATAGAATAGCAATAAAAGAATCCGAGGCAAGATTGGTTATGAATAGTGCAGTTACGTTTTCGGAGTATATATTGGATATTTATAAGAATCATAAGTTGAAATGTATTGAAGTGTATTACTGTAGAAAGTAGGTAGAGATGTATGCGTATTGAGGATATTCAAAGAATGGCTCATGACATTCTTGAAAGGGGTAGCATTGAAAATGATTATATAGAATACAAAAAATCTGCTACCTTTAAAAATAAGATTTTAAAGACGGTATGTGCATTTGCCAATAATTACATGAACAGAGAGATTGGTCTACTATTCATTGGAGTAGAGGAGGTAGATGATCCAAAGACGGGGGAAAAGGCTATTCCGAAAAGACCAATTTGCGGTGTGGATGAGTCATTGATTGAAAGTACAGAAAATTCATTAAAACAATTATTGGCAAACATTCATCCTAAAGTAAGTTATCATTTGATTACGGATGTTATTGATGACAGGATTTATATTGTTGTAGCGGTTGAACCGGGAACTTCCGGACCTTATCAGACCAGTGATAAGGCAGAGAGTGATAAGGATATCTTGCTGAAAGCAGGTAGATATATCAGAGTAAAAAGAGATAGCCGTTTACCCAATTTTAAAGAGGAATATGAACTGCTGCGTAAATTTGCATATGATGTTTTTAGTTCCAATTTGAATGAAACTGCGACACTGGATGATTTGAGTTATGAATACATGAAAGAATACCTGATTGCAACCAATGCCAGAGAGGATATAAAGAAACAGTCTAAACTGGATATGGCAAGGAGTATGGGGTTGATCAGTGAGAGTGAATATGGCGGATACCGTGCCAAAAATTTTGCCGTATTAATGTTTGCAGAAAAACCGGAAAAGTTTATACCTTATGCTCATGTAGAAATAATCAGAGAGGCAGTTGGTACGGATAAGATGGAAGCCAAGGTATTCGATGGTCCGATATGGATACAGGCAAAGCAGGTCAGCCGATATTTTAAGGATAATATCATGGCATCTTACACCGTCAGAGACAGTGAAACAATAGAGCATAGGATTGTATATAACTGGCCTCTAACTGTTTTTGAGGAACTGGCCACAAATTGTATTTTGCATAAGCAGTATGAATCACCGAATTATATAGGTATTTATATTTATAATGACAGATTAACTTTTGTGAATCATAACCGTCCGTTACCGCCTGTTACAATAGAGGCTATGAATAAACAAACCCGATTTGATGATCGTAAGTATTTAAATCCGGAACTAAAAGAAATGTTTTTTGCACTTGATTTGATTGAGTCATATGGTTCAGGTATTCGACGTGCAAAGGATGCATTAAAGGAGAATCATTCACCGGAACTGCAGTTTTTGCCGGATAATGATACAGATGATTATACGATGGCGGTGGTTATGATTAATGAGGAATTTGCTGAAATTCGTGAGGAAGAGCAGAAGAAATCTGATTTCACAAAAGAAAACGCAAAAGAAATGACAAAAGAAATAACAAAAGAAATTAAAAAGCTCATGAAAGAGAATCCTTTTGTTAATGCAGAAGAAATATCAGAGAAACTGAATGTACCTGTTACAAAAGTTAGATACCACATACGTACAATGAAGAAAAATGGTGAAATTCAACGAGTAGGTTCCACAAAAGCTGGTACATGGGAGATTCTTAAATAGCCAATGGTGAAGAAGTTGATGCGTGAAATAAAATAAACGTGCAGGCTTTTGTGTATATGCGGAAGCTGTGCACGTTTATGTTTTGCAAACTGCTATCTGAACTATTTATTGAATTTACTTGGAATGTCTCCAGTAATTTTTACAAATGCTCTGCGAAATGCTCGGACATTGGAATAACCAACCTGTTCGGCAATTTCTTCCAGAGTATATGTGCCAGTTAATATAAGATCCTTTGCTTTTGATATACGGTAATTATTAATACAATCTAGAATACCATCACCAGTGCTTGATTTGAAAACTCTGGATAGATATTTGGGATTACGATTCAAGTAATCTGCTATAGCACTAACGCTCAAATCTTGATTTGTATAGTTTTCCTCAATATATTTATATATTTTCAAGGCAATATCTTTACTTTCTGATTGCAATTTTAGAGAAATTTCTCCGCATATATATTCCAATACTTGTTTAAAACAGTATCTTAATTCTTCTATATTGGATGCTTGCATCAGTGAAGTAACATAGTTTATGGCATTCATGCGTTGGAGTGCATTGTTTGTTGTATATTCGTTAAAGATGTCTATTACGATTATAAAAGCATCAAACGCATAGATTTTTTGCATAGCAAATGATATATCATGCTGTTCAGCAAAAATTTTTTCTACTGTTTTTAATGCTGCATCAAGATTTCCTTTTTTTACTGCATCATTCAGCTCTAATTCAATTGTATCCCGGATATAATTGGAATCTTTGTTGTGATTGGAATCTCGCGTATCTATGGTTACACTGCTGCCGGATAGACTTTGTAGTTCAAAAGCGTCCATAATATCTCGGTATAAAAATTTGCAGTGGCGGATATTTTCAGCAGTTTTACTGATAGCACCGACGATGGGAGTGCCCCATTTTTCATTAAAGAAATCACACAAATAATCAATCTTTTCCAAGGTTGAGCTATGCCAGTTTGTCAAACCTTTCTTTAAGTCGAACAAGTAATAGATAAAACGTCCGTCTTCAATCTGATAAAAGGTTTGCTCAGCGAACAATTCCCTGAAAATGTTGTCTACAATAAAAAAATTTAATTCATCGTATTCTATATCCTGCTGATTTGTTGGAGGAATCATAAATCCAACAAGAGCAATCTGAGATTCTAAATCCAGTTCAAAATTTTCTTTTTGCTTTTGCATATCTAACTCATTAATCCGTCCTTTTAGGAGGGAGAGTAACCATCCATTTAATAAATCATGTTTTTGGCTCTGAATCGTCATTCGGGTAGAATGGTAATCCATTTGTAGTTGCTCGTAAATATTTTCAAAACATTGGAATTCATTTGTCTCAATATGCTCTATACCTATTTTTTGAAGCAGATGAGAAATGGGACGATAGTTTTTATGTAACAATATGATAATTCCTATAAGTCCAAGAAGCAAGGTGATGATTAAGTTAAAAATAAAATTTTTCCGAGTTTCTTGCAAATCTCTGGCAAGAGCTTCTTTTGAGATAACCAGATGACAGGTTATGTGGCTTACTTCTGAATCAACAGAAACATTCAAATAACCATCGTCTACAAGGATTGCTCCGTTACTGTTATATCTTATATGTTCCGGTGTTTGAATGTAACCGGTATTGTCGAAGGTATGCAGTTCATTGTCTGGCGTTTGAAGTACCAGACAAATATTATTAGGTAAGTGATCAGTCATGGTTTCTATTTGTGCAGTTGATATGGTAGTAAATACATTAACTTGATAGGCTGCACCGCGAGTTAAGGTGTTGGCAAAAATCAAACAAGGGTTATTTGTGGTGCTTAAATTATGACTGATAAAAAATGTGTTTTTATACTGGTTTGATATGAAAGCTTTCCAGTCATCATAGGCAGATATATATGAATTTTGATTGCATAAGTAGCTATAATACTTCATGCTGTTATTTGTATTTTCTGTAGAAGAAATATGGTCTACAGCTTGAAAATAAATAGTACTGTTCATCATGTCATTGACATTGGTATAGAGCTTCAGTGATGATTGCAGAGAATAGGCATTATAGTAATAATATCCGTTTTTGGTAGCAGCTGCTTTTAAAATATGAAAAGAATCCAGACTCAATATGTAATTATAAAAGGACTGTATCTCAACAGCCAGCGAATCTAAATTATCTTTCAGGTTATCAACAGTAAGATAATAAGCATTGATATATTCCTTTTTTATAGTAGTTATATTGGAATAATAATTAATGAAGATGGATGTTATCGGAATCAGTAGGAGACATAGATAAGAGAGAGTCCATCCCCGCAATACACCTTTTTTATTCTTCATATAGAGTCCTCCAGAAAGTGATATACTTATTATATCACTGTTGTACAATTAAGAATAGTGTGAATAAGTTACATTTTTGGCAAAATGTGGGTCACTTTTTGGATGGTAAAAGATACGAAATAACAAGATGTGAAAATGTTGTACGTGATAGTGACTTACTGGTACTGGAAAATATTTTACGTGAACGTTATGCTAAAACTACAAATTGCATATGCCGAAAAGGTTATGCGGAAAGGTGGATAAAATATGAAAAGTAAATTATTGAAAAGGACTCTAAGCAGCCTGATGGTAACCACACTGGTGATAGGTTCCTTGGTTGGATGCGGAAATGCATCAGCCGAAAAAGAGTCAAAAGAGGCGTCTGTACAGACTGAAAGTACTGCTTCTAAAAGTACAGCTTCTGTTGAGGGCAGTACCACAGTGGCAGAGGAGGAGACTGGGATTACATATCCTTTGGAAGAAGATGTGACTTTGAAAATTGCATACCAGACCAATGGTACGGTGACAGCGCACTATAAAGACCTTACAGAGACTCGTTACTGGGAAGCGCTTCAGGAGAATACAGGAGTTAAGCTGGAGGCAATGGAGCTGGGTGGAGATGCTCTGCGTTTGATGCTTTTGAGTGGGGAACTTCCTGATATTATTATTATGAAAACGAGTGATTATCCGGGCGGACTGGCGAGTGCAATTTTAGACGGAGTTGTGGAACCTTTGAATGATTATGCAGAATATATGCCGGATTTAATGGAAGTGCTGGAAAGTGAAGAAATATATTGGAAGGGAGCTACAACGAACAGTGATGAAATACTGGGTGCTCCTTTTATACGTGGAGATGATTATCTTCTAACTAGCATGGGTGTTGTAATCAGGGATCAATGGCTGGACGAACTGGGATTAGAGATGCCGGATACGCCGGATGAGTTCTATGAAGTACTGAAAGCATTTAAGGAGGAAAAAGGGGCAAATGCTCCGTTTTCATCAACATTTGGTACTATGTTCGGTACACTTTTGGAAAAAGGTGTGTTGACAGGCGCATTTGGTATTCCGAGAGCAACAGAATACGTGATGGATGGAGAGGTAAAGTATGGATTTGCACAGCCGGAAATGAAGGAGGTATTTGCATATCTGAAAAAGTTGTATGATGAGGGATTAATAGATCCGGATATTACAACAGTAGATGCAACAACAGTCAATAACAATATTAAAGACGGTACAAGTGGTGCGATAATTGCTTCTGTTGGTGGTGGTATAGGAGGTTTCATGACTACTATGGAAGCAGAAGATCCAGATTACAGTGTAACCGGTATGCCTTCTCTTGCAAGTGCAGACGGAGAACGTGCTATGAGTGGTTGTGCAGAATTCCCTGTAACAACTACATATATGGTCATGACTACTTCCTGCTCTAATAAAGAAGCTGCAGTAAAATTCTTGAACTATGGCTACACGGAAGAGGGGGGCATGTTCTACAACTATGGTATTGAGGGTGAGAGCTATAATATGGTAGATGGTAAGCCTGTTTACACAGAGTGGGTTACCAAGAATCCAGACGGCTGGTCAATGGCACAAGCACTTGCTAATTATTGCTGTTCATGGAATACAGGTGCTTTTGTTCAGCAGAAGGGGTATATGGAACAGTTTGCACCTCGTCCACAACAGACAGCAGCAATTGAAGCATGGAGTAATAACGATGCCCTGGAATATATGATTCCTCCTTCAACTATATTAGAAGAGTACAACGATGAGTATACGAAAATTAATTCAGAAATATATAGTTTTGTAACTGAAATGATTGTTGCTTACATGACAGGGGTGAAGTCTCTGGATAATTTTGAAACAGAATTCTTAGGGACACTGGAGTCGCTGGGTGTGAATCGACTTTGTGAGATCAGAGAGCTTTCCATTGCTAAATGGTTTGAATAAACTAGTGCAGCAAGATTTGCAGACGGGGGATGGGGAAATCTCATCCTCTGTTTGATTATAATATTTATTATATGAAAAGGAAGATGGATATGAAGAGTACAAAGCGTTTGCAGATATTTAGCAAACATTCATGTAAAGATTTCAAAAAATACTGGAAAGCCTATTTGATTGTGCTTCCGGTAATTTTATATTACATATTGTTTTGTTACAAACCAATGTACGGTATACTCATGGCATTTAAAGATTATAAACCCATGAAAGGAATATGGGGAAGTAATTGGGCAGAGTTTTATGGAATGAAACATTTTATAAATTTTTTTGACTCTTATTATTTTCTCAGAATATTGAAAAACACAATTACAATTAGTTTTTCTACACTCATTTTCGGATTTCCGGCGCCCATAATTCTCGCATTGTTATTAAATGAGCTTAAGAATGAAAAATTTAAGAGACTGGTTCAGACAGTTTCTTATCTGCCCCATTTTATTTCCACTGTCGTAATTTGTGGTATGATAAAAATGTTTGTGGCATCGGATGGAGTTATTACGCAAATACTGGGAATAATCGGAGTGGAACAGCAGCCTCTTTTGAGTAAGGCAGAAAATTTTCTGCCTATTTATGTAATATCCAATATATGGGAAGGTTGTGGATGGGGAGCAATTATTTATCTATCAGCACTCTCAGGAATTGATCAAGAATTATATGATGCAGCAAAAATAGATGGTGCAGGTCGATGGAGACAGACACTGCATGTAACTATTCCGGGAATTGCCGGCACGATTATTATTATGTTCCTGATGCGTATGGGGACTGTTATGAGCGTAGGTTATGAAAAGATTATGTTATTGTATAATCCGGGAATTTATGAAACGGCAGATGTTATCTCTACTTATGTCTATCGGAGTGGTCTGCAGAATGCCCAATATAGTTATAGTACAGCCATTGGGTTATTTAATTCCTTAATTAATTTTATTGTGGTAATCGTATTTAATAAAATAAGTAAAAAAGTAACAGAAGTCAGTCTATGGTAAGGGAGTACAGTATGGGAAACAAGTTAAAAGTAAATGGAACAATTGTGTTTGACTTTTTTAATAATATTATTATGCTGCTTGTTATGGTCTGTACCGCATATCCGTTTGTACATGTTGTCATGGCTTCGTTCAGTGCTCCGGAAGGTTTGGCAAGACATACAGGACTTCTCCTGGCACCGGTAGATCCGATTTCGACGAAAGCGTACGAAATGGTATTGCAATTGCCACTGTTGCTTAGCGGATATAGAAGTACACTGATCGTGTTGGTGGCAGGCGTAATTGTAAATATGGTGCTGACTATTTTGGGCGCATATTTCCTCTCGATTAAGGGACCTATGTATAAAGATTGTATTGCATTAATGATTGTTTTTACCATGTATTTTTCGGGAGGAATGATACCTGGATACATGAATGTAAAGGATTTGGGATTGCTGAATAGTTACTGGTCATTAATTCTTCCTGGGGCGATTAATACGACTAATTTAATTATTATGAAGAGTGCCTTTCAGGCAATACCAGACAGCTTAATTGAATCAGCTCAGCTTGATGGAGCATCCTACCTTCAGACATTGGTTAAAATTATGTTACCGTTGACAAAAGCTACTTTAGCAGTGCTGGTATTATATTATGGAGTGGGACACTGGAATTCGTGGTTTAATGCCAGCATTTATTTGCGCGATCCCGACAAGTACCCACTACAGTTGATTTTGCGAAATATGTTAGATGGAAGTATTGCAGGTATGGATGAGGAATTTGCCAAGTACGTAGAACTGATAAAATATGCACTAATCGTTATCAGTACAGTTCCGATTCTGGTATTATATCCTTTCCTGCAAAGATATTTTACAAAGGGAACAATGATTGGAGCAGTGAAAGGTTAGGGATAGGAATATGGAAAAATTAAAACCGATAGAGTATGGTAGAATGGCTTGTGAGACTATTATGAATAAGTTCACACCAAATCAGTTGCCACCATGTAACAGTAGTGCAGGTATAAGCAGATTTACATACCACCAGGGCGTGTTCTTGTCTGGTATGAATCGAATATATCAAAAGACTCATGAAAAAGCATTGTTCGATTACATAAAAGGGTGGATGAATTCTGTTATGGATGATGAAGGTAATATCATACATGATAAGCAGGGATGGATTTCCTTGGATACATTGGATTTCAGACAGCCGGGTATATTGATGTTTCCATTATATGACGAGACAAAAGAAGAAAAGTACATTAAGAGTGCAGTATATCTTACAGAAAGCTTAAAAACGTTTCCTGTCAATTCCAAGGGTGGTTTCTGGCATATGGTAAATCAGGAGTATCAGATGTGGCTGGATGGACTCTATATGGTAGGCCCTCTTATGGTGATGTATGGGGCGCAAATGAGGAAACCGGAATTCTTTGATATGGCAGCCCGACAGGCTTGTGTTATGTATGAAAATATGATGGATGAAAAGTCTGGATTGTTGGTACATGGATGGGATGAGTCTAAACAAATGGGATGGGCGGATGCGGTTACCGGTAAATCGCATGAAGTCTGGGGAAGAGCTATGGGGTGGTATGTGACCGCACTGGCAGATATTCTCGATTATATACCAGAAAATCATGAAAAAAGACGACAAATGATTGAAATTGAAAAAACACTGTTGAAAGCAATTGTAAAATATCAGGATACAGAAAGTGGGCGCTGGTATGAAGTAGTAGATAAAGGTGAATGGGAGGGAAACTGGCTCGAAAATTCTTGCTCATGTCTATTCGTATATGCAATATCCAAAGCAATAAAGAAAGGATATCTGTCGCAAGAATATTACGAAGCTGCTAAGAAAGGATACGAGGGAGTAATCAATTCCTTGTCATTTGATGAAGCAGGCGGACTTATGGTGGGAGATATTTGTATTGGAACCTGCATTGAAGAGGGAACCTACGAGCACTATATCAATCGTGACATCTGTGTAAACGATTTGCATGGAAGCGGAGCTTTTGTATTAATGTGCAGTGAATACGAAGAAAAGGAAGTAATACTATGTTGATTACAAATAAAATGAAAGAAAAGACAGAAAATCTCTTGGGAAGTCCGATCGTTACCATTGCTTTTTTGGGAGATAGTGTGACACAAGGCTGTTTTGATGTATATGTGACTGGGCCGGAATCAATTGATACCTATTATGATGTTGAAAATGCATATCACACCAAAGTGAGAAAAATATTGAGTATGTTATATCCTAAGACACCTATTAATATTATTAATGCCGGAATCTGTGGAGATAATGCAGTACGGGGCGCAGCACGCTTGGAGAGAGATGTCCTACGTTATTCTCCGGATCTTTGTGTGGTTTGCTTTGGTTTGAATGATTGTTGTTGTATTGAGCTTGAAGATTATAAAAAGTCCCTACGGGAAATTTTTGATCGTCTACAGGAAAAGAATGTAGAAATTATATTTATGACGCCTAATATGATGTGCACAAAGGTGAGCGCACATCTTGAGAAACAGCAATTGATTCAGATAGCAGAATCATCCTGCAACACTGAAATCAAGGGTGTGTTAGAGATGTATCTGAATGCGGCTAGGGAAATAGCAGAAGAAAAGGGCATTCCTGTTTGTGACTGCTATATAAAGTGGAAAAAATTATATCAAAACGGTGTAGATACAACAAATCTTTTGTCGAATTATATCAATCATCCTACAGAGGATATGAATTGGCTTTTTGCTTACTCTCTGGTAGAGACAATGTTTACATGCTGATATGTTAGGAGGAGATTAGGATTTATATGAAGAATTATCAATACACCACATATGAAAAGGATTTTTCAAGTGCAATGTTTATTTCTCCGGATAAAACGGCTTTAATGCAGTTTGACAGGCCCAAGGAAGAAAATTTCCCCAATGCTTTGTATGTGTGGCCGTTTGGGTGTGAAAGATTCCATGCATATCGTCTGTTCACCCCCAAAAAGTCGGTTATCAAAGCGGAGATGGCATTTTTGTGTGACAACCTTTTTGATTTATGGTTGAATGGAAAGTTGGTGGCAA
The DNA here is from genome assembly GCA_045124375.1 of Acetatifactor sp. Taxonomy (GTDB): domain Bacteria; phylum Bacillota; class Clostridia; order Lachnospirales; family Lachnospiraceae; genus Acetatifactor. The sequence continues at coordinate 9,942 of JBGVLR010000277.1, read as the reverse complement.
GTGATATGAAGCATCTTGTGCTAAAAGATATTACGGGATTCCTGACAACGGGGGAGAACAATCTACATATAAGAGGATATCAAAGTGCGAGTGATGAGACGTTCACTTCAGCAATAACCGGTGGGATAAGACTCTTTTATGCGGATGGGGAAAAGGAAGAAATCGTTACTGATCAGCAGTTCAGGCAGGTTCATATGGTGAATTTCTGGGAGACTGAGGAGCCAGACGGGTTTGAGACGGAAATGGCAGGCAGAGGGACAAGTGATATGAATGTTATGGAGTTGCATCCCATAGCTTTAAGAAGGTCATTCTATTTCATACGCCGATTCCACCTTACACAAAAACCTATCGAAGCACGCCTATATTCTTCAGCACTGGGATGTTACGAGCCATATTTGAATGGGGTTAGGATAACGGATAGCTTTTTTATGCCGTTCTGCTGTAATTATCAGAAAGAATACCAGCAGTTCGATATCATTCCATTCCTGCAGGAAGGAGACAATACCATCGGGGTGATATTGGGTAATGGTTCCTATAACTGTCGTTCTTGGGGACAGCTTTCGGCAAATGTGCCGGAATTCACCGCAATCATTGAACTTTTGTATGAGGGAGGCAGGCAGGAATACATTTATACAGATGAAAAATGGCTTTGCTCACCATCACCTTTGCTGGATAATGATATTCAATATGGTGAGAGATATGATGCGAGATTGGAAAAGAGTGATTGGTGTTCTTCGAATGTGGATATTTTAGCATACAAGAGAGTATCAGCACGCAAAAATGAAGAGCACCCGTTGCTCTTGGAGCAGAATTATCCTTACATAAAGAAAGACCGAGAATACAAGCTGGACAAATACAAGCTTATTGCTGATCATACCCCTATGTATGATCTGGGTGTCTGCATAGCAGGGCGGGCGAGGATAACATTTAGTCATTTGCCTGAGGGGAAAAAGGTACGTATCCGTTACTGCGAACGGCTTACGGAGGAAGGTTTACCTGAAAATGGTGCATATACCACGGTGCATTATCAAAATGACTGCGCTCCCGGTGGACGAAGCGAGATGTTCATGCGGAACATGGATGTATATATCGCAAAGGGTACGGAAGAAGAAACATATGAGTGCAGATTTGCATATACAGGTTTCCGATATATATGGATTGAGTTGCTGGATGATGTGGAGCAGATAAAAGAACTGGTAGCATTTGAACTGCATAATGACCTTGCTGACAGCGGGGAGATTATCACCAGTGATGAGACGATAAATAAGATATTTACCGCCACGAAACGGTCATGGCACAATAACCTGTTCAACGGACCTACTGACTGCCCTACAAGGGAGAAGAATTTTTGGAATGGCGATACACAGATTTTTTCACATGCAGCATGCTGGCTATCAGATACATCAGATTTTTTTGCCCGCTGGACGGATAACGGAGTGAAGATGCACGAGGGACCGTATGCATGGGAAGATGAAACATATGAAATGCCACTAACCCTATATGCATTTTATGGAAATAAAGAAATTTTGAGACGCAGATATCCGGAGATGTTAAAGCTTGTTGAGAAGCGAGTGGAATTTGACGGAATGATCCTTCCTGAAAAAGATTCTCAACAATACTGTGACTGGCTGTCTCCCACAGGTATTACACCTGACAAACAATTCTTCTGCGGATGCTGGTATTACCATATGCTGGAGAGGGTAGCTGATGTGGCAGAAATTCTGGATGATACGAATACTTGTCAAGAGCTTAGACAAAAGGCTCAGATTGTTAAGGTGGAATTTAACCGCAGACATTTGGTTGATGGTGGCAGAGATTATGATGCACGTAATCAGTGTGGTATTGTACTTCCTCTTGCATTTGGCCTTGCACCGGAAGAACACAGAAAAACTTTGGCGGATACGTTGGTACAGTATATCCGAGAAGCTGATGATCATGTTACAACAGGCTTCGTAGGCACCAGATTTCTTTTTGATGTATTGGCTGATTATGGGTATCAGGAATTGGCCTATAGAGTGATAACTGCTACGGGTTTCCCATCCTGGCTGCATATGTTGCAAACCGGTGCAACAGCCATCACAGAAAGCTGGCTTGGCGAGAAGGATCCCGATAAATCTCTGAGTATGGCTCATTTTTCGTTGGGATCCGTAGTGTCTTGGTTCTTTGAGTATTTGGGTGGTATACGAATCAATGAATCAGAACCGGGGCTGGCCCATATCGTACTTAAACCAATTATGATTAAAGAAATCGGCAGCTTTGCTGTTAGATATCAAGCAAAATGTGGTGAAATTTACACGGAATGGCATTTTGAAGGAGACAAGCCTGTATTTAATTATCATATACCGGAAGGTGTTTCTGCCAAGGTAATACTTGGATAGATTTTGTCAAAGCAATAATAGAATTAATATTGTTGAGGAGCGAGAGAAATATCATGAAAACAATCTTATTTCAAGGTGATTCAATCACTGATGCAGGTAGAAATTTGCTCAGTGGATGTTCTGTCTCCATTGGGCAGGGATATGCAGCTATGCTGGCAGGAGAATTAGGAACGACGGCTGTTGGAGACTACAAATTTGAGAACAGGGGAGTAAGCGGGAATAGGATCGTGGATCTATATGCAAGAATGAAAGCGGATATATGGAATCTGTCACCAGATTATATCAGTATCCTTATTGGCGTAAATGATGTCTTGCATGAATATCTTCATAAGAGTGGTGTGGATGCTGCCTGTTTTCAAAGGATTTATGAGATGCTTATTGAAGACACTCTAAGGGTTTTGCCGGAAGCTAAGTTTATTTTGATGGAGCCATTTGTGACAAGTGGGAGCCTGACCGAATGTAACTGGTTACAGATAAGGGATGAGGTCAAAAACAGGGGAGAGATTGTATATGACCTTTCAAAAAAATATAATACAGCTTTTGTTCCGTTGCAGAGTGTATTTGATAAGGCTTGTGAGATGATCTCGCCAGAATATTGGATCAGTGATGGCGTGCACCCAACAGTGGCAGGTCATGGGCTTATCAAAAGAGAGTGGCTGAAATATTGTGCAAATTATATATAGAAAGGATTGGGACAACATATGAAGACAGTAAAAAACAAAGAAATTTTGGTAGGTGCTGATTTTGCGGGATTTCCATTAAAGGAAGCTGTGGTTGAACACCTTGAAAAGAAGGGGTGGAAGGTTACGGATGTAGGTGTGCGCAAGGATTCCGATCCGGATGACACCGATCTAATGTTCCACAGGGTAGGTTTAAGGGCTGGAGCCATGATCTCAGAAGGAGAATTTGAGAGGGCGTTGCTTTTCTGCGGAACCGGCATGGGTATCCACATTGCAGCCAGTAAATGTCCCCATGTACATGCAGGGGTAGTGGAAAGTGTTCCGGCAGCGTTACGCGCCATCACCGGTAATGGTGTAAATGCGCTTGCTATGGGTGCTTTTTATGTGGCTCCCAAGATGGGCTGCGATATTGCAGATGCTTACCTGAATGCAGAACTGGGCGGTGGCTACGAGTGGTGGCATAATTTCTACGAATTCCATAAGTTGGCTATTGATGAGCTGGAAGCCTTCGATTATCAAGAATACCGAGCAAACGGATTTAAGGTAAACAAGCTAGGTGATTATCCTTTGCAGTTAGAGGATAAGCCGGAGAAGTAATGAACCAGGAAGGATAGATTATGGAAAAGATGACAAAGGAGCTGCTGGCCCAGTATGATGCTCTATTTGAAGAGCGTAAGAAGAAGATACTAAATGCAAAAGATGAGCTGGTGATCAGTGGAACTACTTATTATGTGAGTAATGTAGGGAATGATGATTGTGATGGAAAATCGCCGGAAACGGCCTGGAAAACCTTGCAGAAGGTATCAGAAGCAGATCTCCTCCCGGGAGATGGAGTAAGGTTTCGAAGAGGAGATATCTTCCGTGGTACGGTATATGTCAAGGTCGGTGTAACCTATGCGGCATTTGGAAGTGGGGATAAGCCAAAATTCTATGGCTGTGAAAAGTCCCTTGCGGACCCAGCACTGTGGGTGGAAGTGGATGCAGAGCATCACATCTGGAAATGTACTGAAAAGATGTTGGATGCTGGTACGATAGTATTTGATGACGGAAAGGAACATTCCAGAAAGCTGATCCCGACCTATAGGAACGGGCAGTTTGTATGTCGTTACAATGAAGAGAAGGTCTTTGTTATGGCCGAGGAAATGACCAAGAATCTGGATCTCTATTGGCATTTTGATACCATTCTTACGAACAGCCATTCCAAAGGAGAGGATTTTCCGATACCTGATGTGGATGCCGATGAAGCCTACGGAACGCTTTATGTGCGCTGTGATAAGGGGAATCCGGGGGAGGTATTTGATACCATGGAAGCGGTGGCCAGAACACATATGTTCCGGGTGGGTGAGGCTGCAGATGTAAAGATTGATAATCTGTGTATCAAGTATGTGGGAATGCACGGTGTGGCAGCAAAAATAAATTCCAAAGGACTGCATGTGACCAATTGTGAGATGGGCTGGATCGGCGGAAGTATACAGAACTATTTCGGGACAGATCCGAATTATCCCGAAGGAGGCAGAGGCAGTGTGACACGATTTGGCAATGCCATTGAGGTGTACGGAGGTTGTGAGGACTATGTGGTAGCCGATAATTATATTTATGAAGTATACGATGCAGGTATTACGCACCAGATTACAACAAACAGGAAAGTGACCATGACTGGGATTCGCTATACCGGCAATCTGATTGAGAAATGTGTATATGGAATTGAATATTTTCTAGATCAGATTGAGGGTGAGCGAGAGAGTTATATGGAGAATGTTGAAATGAGTAATAATTTCATCCGTCTTTCCGGGTACGGTTGGGGACAGCAGCGTCATAACTTTCATACTCCGGCTCTGATCAAAGGTTGGAGTTATATAAACACAGCCCGTAATTATCGGATACACCATAATATCTTTGACCGGTGTGCATACAGAATGCTGCATCTGGTGGCGTTGAAGGACGAGTATTGTCCTAAGATGCAAGATAATATTTATATCCAGCATTATGGCGGTATGATCGGACAGTACGGAGGTAATGAAGAGGCAGAGCCGGAGATTTTGATCTTTGATGAGATGGCAGAAGATAAGATTACCAGGGTGTTAGGCGAAGAACATCCCAAAGTATATCATATCTAAGAAAAAATAAAGGAACCTGTTTTCGCATATATGCTAAATCAGGTTCCTTATATGGATTTTTCGGACGCATTATACTAGCTGGAAAAGCTCTGCTTCCGCTTCGGAATATTCTTCTTCAGTATAGCCTATTTTCAGAATAAGTTCTTCAGGCAGACCTAATTTAATCATATTTTTGATTGTTCTACATTCGTCTTTTTGATCGCATTTTCCTCAATCAACCCACTCAGATTACACATTTCATTCAAACCTCCTTCAATGTCCACTGTCATTTCAAGACCATATTCATCTTCCAGAATAAATAGTACCACTGATATGTTATTATAAATGTTTTATATTTACAATAAGCAACACAAAATTTGTGAACTTTTCGTGTAAATTCTAAAAATTAAAAAATATGTGCTAGAATAAACGTGCAGGCTTTTGCGTATATGCGAGGCTGTGCACGTTTATTTTAGTGAAAAGGAGTGTATTATGAAAAGAAAATTAATCAGTGTACTTACCATAGGTATGGTGGCAGGGTTACTTGCGGGATGCGGTGAATCCGGTGCATCATCAAATGTAAAGAACGAAAATCAGCAGTCCGGGATTGATGCTGCAGTTTTGGAAAATGCAGTGAATATTGAACTTTCCGACGCGGGGATTACGGTAGACGGCAATCCTATTTCTACAGAGAAGAGTGCAGATGTATATGCGGCCAATGATATTGTGTTCTATCTGGCGGATCAGGGCTTTACTTATGGAGAAGGAGAGCCGGAGGATGAACATACTCAGGAGGAGGCTGATAAAAACACAGTGGTTCATATTACAAAGCCGGGAGATTACGTGCTCAGCGGATTTTTAAGTGCAGGACAGATTGCAGTTGACCTGGGCGAGGAGGCTGAGGAAGATCCGGAAGCGGTAGTAACTCTTTACTTAAATGGAGTGGATGTTAACTGCGATGTGGCTCCGGCGGTGATTTTCTACAATGTTTATGAGTGTGGCAGTGCGGATGAAGAAACCGCCACAAAAGATGTGGATACCTCTGCGGCAGGTGCCAATGTGGTGATCATGGACGAGCCTACCAATGATCTGGATATTGCCACACTGCGGATCCTGGAGGACTATCTGGATACCTTCCAGGGCATTGTCATCGTGGTGTCTCATGACAGATATTTCCTGGACCGCACCGTGCGCAGGATATTTGCCTTTGAAGAAGGCGGACACCTGATGCAGTACGAGGGCGGCTATACCGATTATGCCGCAAGGAAGCAGGAGGAAGAGGCGCAGACTGCAGGGACAGAACAGTCAGGCAAAGGTGACAAAGCAGGTACTTCGTCCCAGACAGCTCAGCAATCCTTTGGTAATGATTCCCGTAACTGGAAAGCAGGTCAGAAGAAGAAACTGAAATTCACCTATCAGGAACAGAAAGAGTACGACACCATAGAAAGCGATATCGCGGCTCTGGAAGCAAAGATTGAAGAAATCGAGAAGAAGATTCCGGAGGCTGCCAGGGATTTTGTGAAATTAAATGAACTGACGTCCCGCAAGGAAGCGGCAGAGAAGGAACTGGAAGAGAAGATGGACCGGTGGATGTACCTGGAAGATCTGGCGGCACGGATTGAGGCGGGAGAGATGGTTTAAAAAGGCGGTCGTTACGAACAACGGCCGCCTTTCCCTGTCATCTTCATCTGTCTGCGATATGCACTTGGGCTGACAAGCATCTGTTTTCTGAAATATTTGGCAAAATAAAACTGATCAGCAAACCCCAGCTCTTCCGCAATCTTTTCCTGCGCAGAGCCATCCCGGGCAACAGGTATGATTTTCTATATTCTTCTTGATTTTTTTACATATATCTCTTACAATGGGCTTAATGTTGGTCAGTACCATAAAAAGGAAATGACAAAGGAGAGAGAAAATGGATTTCAGTGAAGTAAAGCGGTTAATGGATGAAGCCGTGGCAGAGCACAATGTGCCGTGTTCTGATATTGCAATTTCCTATAATGGAAAGATTGTATACAGATATGGGAACGGTACGCGGGATGATAAAAAGAGTGAGCCGGTAAAAGGAGATGAGCTGTACTTTCTCTATTCAGCTACCAAGCCCATTACCTGTACTGCAGCATTACAGTTGTATGAGCAGGGGAAGATTAAATTAGAAGATAAGGTTTCCGATTATATTCCCGAATTTGCGGATATGTGGGTGAAGACATCAGATGGTGTGAAGAAGGCTCAAAATCCTATTACACTGAAGAATCTTTTTACCATGACTTCCGGACTCAACTATGATCTGTTGAGTGAAAGTATTCAGAAGCAGAAGCGTATGAAGCCTGATTCTACCACTTTAGAGATGGTGCGGGCTTTTGCCGGGGAACCGTTGGAATTTGAGCCGGGAGAGCATTTCCTCTATAGTCTCAGCCATGATGTGCTGGCAGCAGTCGTGGAACTGGTATCCGGCATGTCCTATGGAGAGTATCTGAAGAAAAATATTTTCGACGTCTGTGGAATGGAGCGCACAGGGTTTACCTTAAATGATGATATCAGGAATAAGATGTGCAGCCAGTATATGTGGGAGAATCAGACAAGCAATCTGATAGAGAAAGAAAATCCCTTTATTCTCACTCCGGTTTATCAGAGCGGTGGAGCAGGGCTGATTTCCTGTGTGGATGATTATATTAAATTTGTCACTGAGATGGCAAATGGCAACAGATTGTTAAAGGCAGAGACCATCGATCTGATGCGTGCTAATCAACTGGGTGAGCAGGCTTATCAGGATTTCCAGTCTTCCAAGAGAGGATATACATATGGTCTTGGTGTCAGAACGGATGCTTTTGGCAGATATGCTGCGAAAGGAGAGTTTGGCTGGGATGGTGCAGCAGGCGCTTATGTCATGATTGATCCGGATAATCATATCGGTATCTTTTATGCGACACATATCCGCAGATATGGTGAATATCTCTATGATAAGCTGCATCCTGCCATCAGAGATGCGGTATATCAGGTTTTGGTAAAATAGTGATTCAGCCGGTGACGGGTGTGAGCCCGGCACTGACCGGATTATCAAAAAAAGGGCAGGTAAATTGACACCTGTCCTTTTCGTATGATCTTTTATAGTTACAAATGATGATCAGTCACTCTCAATATCCTGGTCTGCAGCCACTGCTGATACCACAGAAGAAACCACAGCTGCGATCACTGCAAAAATTATAATTAAAAGCCCACCGGCCAACACAATAAACATAAATTTCGAACTCCTTTCTTATGCCTTGTTCCCTGTTGAAAGTCTGTACTGACTTTTATTATACACATTTTCACGCAAAATGAAAACTATTTATTTAAGATTTCCATAAATTCTTCCCCGGTAATGGTCTCTTTTTCATAGAGATACTTGGAAAGCTCATGGAGCTTGCCGACATTTTCCTGTAACAGGTTCATGGCTTTGCTATATTGAGTCTTAACTACTTCGATGACGCGGCGGTCGATGTCAGCTGCCATTTCCTGAGAGCAGGCGAGAGAAGTATCGCCGCCCAGGTATTGGTTGGTCACGGTCTCCAGGGCCACCATGCCGATATCATCGCTCATGCCGTAGCGTGTGATCATGGCTCTGGCAAGTCTGGTAGCCTGCTCGATGTCGTTGGAAGCACCGGTAGTAATGGAGTGGAAGATAAGTTCCTCTGCACAGCGGCCTCCTGTAAAGGTAGCTATCTTGTTCTCGATTTCTTCCTTGGTCATAAGGTTGCGGTCGCCTTCATCTACCTGCATGGTGTATCCCAGTGCACCGGAGGTACGGGGAATGATGGTAATCTTAGTGACCGGAGCAGAGTGATTCTGCAGGGCAGCTACCAGGGCATGACCGATTTCATGATAGGCTACGGTCAGTTTTTCTTTATCGGAAAGAACCTTGTTCTTCTTCTGATAACCTGCAATGACTACTTCGATACTTTCTTCCATATCCGCCTGGGTAACGAACTTTCTGCCGTCACGGACTGCGCGAAGGGCGGCTTCGTTCACCATATTGGCAAGCTCGGCACCGGATGCACCGGAAGCAGCCCTTGCAATGGCATTAAAATCTACGGATTCATCGATTTTAACATTCTTGGCGTGAACCTTGAGGATCGCTTCTCTTCCGGCCAGATCGGGCAGCTCTACAGGGACTCTTCTGTCAAAACGGCCCGGACGCAGCAAGGCGGGATCCAGAGAATCGGGGCGGTTGGTGGCAGCCAGAATGACAACACCCTTGGAACCGTCAAAACCATCCATCTCTGTCAGCAGCTGATTCAGGGTCTGCTCACGTTCATCATTTCCACCTATGCCGCCATTGTCACGTTTCTTGCCGATGGTATCAATTTCATCGATGAAGACAATACAGGGAGCTTTTTCATTGGCCTGCTTGAACAGGTCGCGGACCTTGGCTGCGCCCATACCTACGAACATTTCCACGAATTCGGAACCGGAAATGGAGAAGAAAGGAACATCAGCTTCTCCGGCAACAGCCTTGGCAAGGAGTGTCTTACCTGTTCCGGGAGGGCCTACAAGCAGGGCACCTTTCGGCATCCGGGCACCGATTTCCTGATATTTCTGAGGATTGTGGAGGAAGTCTACGATTTCCTGAAGGATTTCCTTGGCTTCGTCTTCCCCTGCTACATCACTGAATTTAATGCCGGTAGTAGATTCCACATAAACCTTTGCATTACTTTTACCGAACTGCATGGAGGGCATGCCGCCGCTATTCATCTTTTGCATTAAGAAGCGGTTCAGCAGCTGTCCTACAACAATAAAGAAAACGACCGG
>JBGVLR010000276.1:0-7116 GCA_045124375.1 Acetatifactor sp. | reverse complement strand
GTCATCAAAGCGTGGGGAGTTGTCCTGACCTGTTTCGAGACCATCATTACAGGAAAGGATGCCGTAGCTTGTCATACGCTGGGTAAGCCACCAGGTATTGTTCTTTTCCATGGAGACAAAGAGAGTTTTCAGAAACTCCTTCGAGTCGGTTTTTTGATAAAGTCTTAAGCCCGCCCAGCCTACCAGGGGTGGCTGGCTATGATGAGGTCTTTGCCATGTGGAGCAGAGGAAGTGGATGATCTTGCCGTCACTTCTCTGGTTTTTGATAAGCTGCATCAGGAATTCCTCTGCAAGCTCTGTAGAGAACTCCTCGTAAGCAAGGTTCTGGAAGCAGCTGTCCCATAGGTAGTGAGTGGGGTATCTGCCGCGGTTGGGGTAAGAGGAAATGTGTTCTCTTAAATTACCGGGAGCTTTCGCCAGGTTAAAGAGCAGGCCATGCAGCGCTCTGGCAATCATTTCCCGCTCAGGATCGCTTGTGTGGGGAATGTTGAGATCCTTTACGCAGGACAGGATGTCTTCTTTGCACATTTCGGCGGCTACATTGACATCTGTGGGAGCTTTCTTCATAGTGCCTGCCATGTCATCAGCGGAAACATCCAGAACTTTAAATACAAAAGCAAATCGGGTAGTGCCGTTTTCGTCAGCTTTGGCTGTGATATTGCCCTGTTCTGCGATAAGGCTGCCCTTCAGCATTTTGATGCTTACGGCAAAGGGAACGGTGGTGTCAGGGTCCCGGTCATCCCCATTCCTGGAAAGCCCGCGGACGAGTACTTCTTTTTTGGAAAAATCTTCTGTCCAGTGGTCAAGTACAGTTGCATCCGGTGTCCGGAAAAGCCCAATGTTCTCCATGCCCTTAGCCTCGAAGAGGAAGGCATCGGTATCAAAGAAAGCAAGCTGAGCCGTCCGGTCACAATCGCCGAAAACAAGGAGATTGACAAGGGATTTTTCACGGTTGAGCTTCAGGGGGAAGTCGATGAGACTTTGCCAGACTGCTCTTGTATTCCTGTTATAGTGGAGGAAAAGTGTGCCTGCACCCTCTGTTTCTTCTTTTATTACAAGGCCGATATTGGAATAGAAGGGACTGTAGCTTTCATTAGGGATGCTATAGTCGTTAATTTTGTTAAGTTCGGTCAGTATCGTGTCTTTATTAAGGTTCATTTTCAAGAAACCTCCTGATGGCAGCCCCGCGAAAGTCTAAATTATCACATTCATATGCATGCAGGGCAAGAGCTTTGTTTGTTTCCGGGCAGAAAACCACGATTTGACCACGGGAGCCTGTTTTGCCGTGAGATTTCTTTTCGCAGGGCAGCATACCCAGGTTCTCTCGGATGGTGGTCTTAATCCATTCTTCACTGAAATATCTTCGACCTTCAAATACGCCGCCGTTTAAATAGATGATCCCCAGCTTTATCATATCCTCAGTCCGGCAGTAGAGGCTGTCTCCGCCCAGCGGATAGCCGTAGGGACATTTTCCCCATGCGGGCTCCTCGAAACCGAGAGGTCTGAAGAGTCGTTCTATAAGGAAATCGTCCAGTTTTTCTCCGCTTATCTTTGTAACGATTCTGGAAAGCATGTAGTAAGCACCATCGCTGTAACAATAGAAGGTCCCGGGGGTATGTATGATTTTTTCACTGAATACGCGGGCCAGGAAATCGTTGGTATCGAATGATAATCTCTCCTCCTCCTCGGCATGAGGATCATCACGGTCGATTCCCATTTTATGGCCAAGAGCATGACGCACGGTGACTTCCTTCCATTTATCATGGTAATCTATTTTAATCTCATCGGAAAGAATATCACAGACTTTGTCATCAAGAGAAAGTCGTCCATCATCCACAAGAAAACCAATGGCTGCCATGGTGAACATCTTCGAGACCGAATAGGAATTATTGCAGGCATTCTCCTTTTGATGCTCATATCTGTAGACCTTGCCATTATCATAAAGAACGGCATCATAAAGGTTGAAGTTAAGTTTGGTGGCAAGTTTACCACATTGTGAGTTGAAAAGTTCACTTGTCAGTACTTCCATATTTCGTAATCCCCTTTCGTGATATCTACGGTTTTTAATATAATTATATTTGTATGAAAACAAAGCATCAATGATACAAGTTGCATAAAACAGAAGTATATTTGCTATATTTTGCATTTTACAGTTAGTCGGGCGGCGTGACGGATGCAGTTTTGCCCGGGCCATTGTGACTGTTTGTAGACCTTTTACCCCATATTCGCTTATATTGCCGAAATTCTTCTTACCATAAATGATAATATATCCTCTTATGGGTAGAACTTTGGATGCATCCCCTGGATTTTGTCTTACCATAAGCCGAAGTATATCCCCCATGGGTAGACGCTAGAATGTATTTTTCAGATATTTTTCTTACCATAAACCGAAGTATATCCTTCATGGGTAGAACTTTGGATAGAATTCCCCAGATTTTTTCTTACCATCAACTGAAAGCATATGCTCTATGGGTAGAACTTCAGATGCATCCCCCGGATTTTGTCTTACCATAAGCCGGAATATATCCCCTATGGTAAAAACTTCTGCACGCAGGCATCGATGATTCTACTACCCATGGATACAAATTTGATTACGAAAGAAAGAGCGCAAACAGATTGACAATATAGGATATATCCTATATAATATAGCTATAAATAATTCACCATAATTTGAGGTCTTACCTCCAATAGCATAATCCGAGGAGAAGAAAATATGACACAGACAATAGCGTCAGCTACCTCTTTAAGTGGTGTGGAAATTCAGCACAGTCATAAGATGGAACCCGGTGCTGCCTTGGCCTATAGTCTTACCATGGCAAGAAATGCCGCAGGGCTGACCCAGAAGCAGCTGGCAGAAGTGACGGGAATATATCAGGCGGATATCAGCAGGATAGAACGTGGTCTGGCAAATCCATCACTTTCCACATTGCAGCGATTGGCTGAGGGATTAGGAACGGAATTAAAAATTGAGTTTGATCGTTGTGCCGAAGAGGTACATGGTGATAACGAGGCTAAAATATTTAATGTGGATGGATGCTGTGATCCTGAGCAACATTATATGGTTGATATATCTGCCCGGCTTTGGGAAATCAAGGATATGGTAGATAAAGGAAAATACTTTGCCGTCAATCGAGCCAGACAATTTGGGAAGACAACAATATTGACAGCGCTTGCAGAATTGCTGAAAAAGGATTATGAAGTAATCAGCCTGGATTTTCAGACAATAAGTTACGGTGATTTTGAAAAAGAGCAGAAATTTGTGGCAGCCTTTTCAAGGGAATTGTTGGACTGCTGTGAAGAGATACCTGACACTGTAAAAGAGAGATTAGAAATGTTTTCCAATGGAACAGTGCAGGAGGCAACGCTATCTGTATTGTTTAAGGCATTGATAGAATGGTGTAAGAAATCTCAGCGCAAGATAGTACTGATCATAGATGAAGTGGATACTGCAGCCAATAATCAGGTATTTGTTGATTTTCTTGCGCAGCTTAGGGCATATTATCTAAAAAGAAAACGAACTCAGACCTTTCAATCTGTGATTCTTGCAGGGGTTTACGATGTGAGGAATATTAAGCGAAAGATTCGCCCGGAAGACGATCACAAGGAGAACAGTCCATGGAATATAGCGGCAGGTTTCCTTGTTGATATGGGGTTTTCAGCAGGGGATATTGCAGGAATGCTTGAACAGTATGAAAGAGATTACCAAACGGGAATGGACATTACTAAAATGTCTCAGCTGATTTATGATTATACGTCAGGATATCCTTTCCTTGTATCGCGTTTATGCAAATTGTTGGATGAACACATTGCAGGAAGTCAGGGTTTTCCTGATAAACATAGTGCGTGGACAAGAGAAGGATTACTTGAGGCAGTCAAGAATCTTCTTAATGAGAAGAATGCTCTGTTTGAATCATTAATGTAGCTTTAACTTTAATAAAACAAAAGAAATCGGTGTAAAAAATATTGTAATTGGAGATAAGGTTCTTGTGGAAGCCGTAGTATAAAAGTAAATTAGATTCTGCAAAAAGAAAAGAGAAAATGGTTGATATGACACAGATTAATATTATGATATAAGGAATGAAGAGAATGCGTTTCAAAGATATAAAACTGCCATTGAAAAAGATATATTATATCCTGTTTGCATGTTTCATCGTAATCCCTTTGCTGATCGTCCTGCTTGTATCGTTACTTGTGTTGAATTCCCGTTTCAAAGAGCAGGCCATAGAAAACATCCAAAAGACACAGGAGACCATTGCCACGGAGCTGTTGCTGGACGTGGAGGCAATGTCTCTGCGCCTTTCACATCTGGTCCATACCAACAACAGTGAAATGTTGGATTACGCGTCTCTGGCGGATACGGACGATACAGAGCTTCGCTATGAATATACCCAGAAGCTGGAGCAAAGCGGAAGTCTGGTGCTTGAGCCTTCAACGAATCTGATTTCGGTGAGCTTCTACATGAAAGACGGCAGCCATTCGTACATTAAGAGCGAGGTCACAATACCGCAAGTCACGGATACGGATTGGTATCAGCAGGCGCTGCAGGAGCCCAATCGGGTATATGTGGGTTCTTATAATATACAGGAGAAAAATGAAGTTTTCCTGGGAAGCAAAGGAAAGTCCATGCTTCTCATTTTTGCCCTTGCTCCCGACAGAACCACAGACCGCAATGAAAAGATTGAGATGGTGGTGATCTATTATGAATCGGATGTGTCGGACAAGGTGATATCCTACAATAAGAACTATCTGAATGGGAAAAATAATCTGGGAATCATGCAGATCGTAGATGAAAGCGGAAATCTTTTATTTTCATCGGATGGGGGACAACTGGCCGAGGCCGGTGGATATACCTGTATCAGAACCCCGATAGATGTGAACAATGCAGCGTGGTATGTGGAAAGCTACATAGAGACAAGTGAGCTTACAAGTGATTTCCGGCAGATAGCAAGTGTCATACTGATAGTGGCTGTTTGCGTGCTTGGATTTGCAGGGTATTTTTCCAGATTCTTAATAAAGAGTATCGTCAGTCCTATAGAGGAGATCAGCGAGGGTTTAAAACAGGTAGAAGAAGGCAATCTTCATATTCATATTGAGGCACAGGGACAATCGGAAATCAGGAATATGATCCATCAGTTCAATGCCATGGTTCGCAGGATCGGAGCACTTATCGGGGAATATGAGGAGCAGATACGAAATGCCAGAGTGACACCGTCAGATTATCTTGCAGCCATGATCCGAAGAGAGATGACGCCGGGAGAGGTGGCGGAGAGGACCAAAGAATTTTTTACGGAGGAGTACGTTGTTCTGGGAATTTATATGGAATCCAAAGTACGGGCAGAGAATAACTCTGAAACCATGGCGGAAATTCTCAGATGCTGCGAACGAAATCCCCGCTTTGCCTCAAGGTGCATTGCATATGTGGACAGCAATCGTTCCATAGTGGCTGTTTATCGGGTGCTGGAACCGGATTATAATGATACTGTGGCAAGAATGATACAGGACCTGCAGAAGGAAGTACATCGCAAGCTGGATGTACAGATTTATGCTTGCATCAGCCGCCTGTCAAAAGAGCCTGATGATTTCTATCCCCGAGTGGATGCAGCAAAGGAACACATATGCTTCAGGCATCTGTACGGAGAGAATGCGATCATAGATTTACAGAGAGAGGCAGAACTGATCGGCAAGATAGAGCAGGAGACACCGGACTACGAAAAGCTTGCACAGGCATTGTATATTGCGGATGAGAAAAATGTATCCGATGAGAAAGAGAGGATATTCGCAGCGTTCATTAATCGCAATATGGAGGAAATCAGAATTACGGTACTGGCTGTCATTCTTGCCATCGGAAAGACATTTGATAAAGACAATGACAGCTTCTCGGAAATTTTCGGGCAGCAGAACAATTATATGGAAAAGGTGAGCCGAATCGATGATGTGAAGAGTATGAAGCTCTGGCTGACCAATTATTGTGCGTGGATATTGAATTATTCTGCCGCAAAAGTAAAAGTCTCCGAAACTGACATGATTGTCAGGGCTAAAAGGTACATTGCGGAGCACTGCGAAGATGCGGATCTTTCGCTTACTGAGGTGGCTGAGTACGTGGGTCTGAACGAGAAGTACTTTACCAATCGCTTTACGAAAGAGACAGGGGAGACATTTTCTTCTTATCTGACGGCGCTGCGCATGCAAAAAGCCCGGGAATTATTAAAAACCACTACATTTAAGATTTATGAGATAGCCGAGATGGCAGGGTATCGGAACGTAGAACATTTCAATCGGGTATTCAAGAAAATAAACGGTGTAACACCGGCACAGTACAGGAAAACCATGTGAGAGCATGGTTTTTCTTTTCAGATATTCTACGCATCCTAAACTTCTTTCATATTATAAAACTTACCATGTATCAAAGAATCTTACCATAAGTCAAAAGTGAAATTCCCGGCAATCTGTAAAAATATCAAGAAAAGTGAAAAAATGAAATAGTAAAAATAAGTGAAAATTGATATGGTAAAGGCACAAAGAAAACAGTTGGCCGACTGTAAAAATGATAATTTGCATATTTGGAGGGAAATCAATGAAGAAAAGATTACTTACAACCATTTTAACCTGTGCGGCAGCAGTTTCATTATTAGCAGGATGCGGAAATTCAGAAAATGACACAGATGATACCTACAGTGGAACACTTACCCTGGCGACCTGGGACAACAACTTATATAACTTTATAGAACAAAATAACATGATAGAAAAGTTTCAGGAGCATTATCCGGATATCGAAATTGAGATTGAGAAGGTTAAGAGCGACAGCGAATATTGGGATGCCATGAAGATGAGAGCCTCTGCCAACCAGCTGCCGGATATCATGATCAATAAGACTTTTACACTGGCAAGATTCAAAGATTATCTTATTGACTTATCTGAGACAGAAGCGTGCGCCAACAACGAACTGGCTGAAGGCTATGCAGTAGATGGTAAAGTACTGGGAATCCCTATGACATCCGGCTATGAATATGTCTATTATTGGAAAGATATGTTTGCAGAGGCTGGTGTCTCTGTTCCTACGACATGGGATGAATTTATTGAAGCCGGAATAGCGCTGCAGAATTATTATGGAGCATC
>JBGVLR010000275.1:0-4774 GCA_045124375.1 Acetatifactor sp. | reverse complement strand
GTACAGATCGATGATCTTCACATCTTCCACTTAGGGTTCACCTCCTTGTTTTATTGGTCTTCACCCTATAAGAGGGATTTCAGATTGGATTGGTTACGCATATTCTACTTTTTTCTTCTAAAAAAATCAAATTCTCTTTGTTGCGAAAAGGAGGGGACATTTCTGTCCTCTCCTTTGCTGCGTATGATGGTTATTTTCTGGACTCATCGTAACCGATGGGGCCTTCGTAGACCAGCAGCTGGGTAGCACCGCTGTCAGAAATATACACATCCCGGTAACAGTATGTAGCCTGGTAATCCACATAGGCTTCAATCGTGACCTTCCACATACCGGTGGTGTCGTCCCGGAATACATCCAGGGACAGGTAGTCACCCAGATTGGGGTATTCCTTCAGTGCCAGCTTTGCAGCATCCACAGGGCCAGTGATTGCAGTGCCGCCATTGTTGACGAAACTATCTTCCCGGATGTTGAATTCATCGTCGGTGTACTTCAACTTGGCATCGTTCCAGGAGAAGGAATCTACGATCAGATTTTCTGTGTAGGGCTTGATTTTGGCATCGATTTCTTCAGCGGAAGTATTGAAAATTTCAAAGGTAGTGGTATAACCGTCCAGATCTTTATAGTGACTTACGCTTTCCATCTTGGTGATTCTTCCGTTTGCATCAAACCAGAAGGTAAGCGTTTCATAGTCACCGGGATCAGACCAATACTGATGGAAACTGATTTTCTCGTCAGTAATACAGCAATCGTTGCCAGAGAAGTCATTTACCTCATTACCCCTCTCAAAAGGATAAATATATAGACTCTCTTCAACACTATACAGCTCCCACCCAGCGAAATCAGCAGAAAGTGTGCTTAACGCCATGCCAATAATATCTCCGGTATGCTCAATTTGATTTTCATAAACACATTCATAGCCAATGCCATCTTTGCGTGCAGAAGCACGATGGATGACCTCCTGGATGATATCCTCTGGCGTTAACTCTTGTCCGTCTGTATATTCTGGAAAGATATTCCGCGTCAATTGCCTCTGTACTAAATAATCACCGTTGTTCCACCATACTTCCTCGATATCTCCTGTAGAAGTGGTTGCTTTATAATGGATCGTTTTACGGTCTTTCAGTTCTTCTACTCCGGCATAACACTTTTCAATAGCTGCATTTTGTTCCGCTGTGCTGGCTTCATTGTGGAAAATCTCAAATTCCGCATAGCCCACACAAGTCTGACCTCCGTTAGACATTTTTTCAAACTTTTTGCCCATCCGGTAAGTACCGCCGGGCAGCGGCCCGTACAGTGTGCTCCAATCCACGAAGGTCATGGTATACATTCCGTGGCCTAAGGTATAGTTGGCAGGTTCCCACCGGGGCTCTGCGATCATCTCCAGTTTCTCCCAACCGGTATCGGTCTGTTTTTCCAACCAGTACTCGTTGTCAGTGTGGACGGTCATGCCATAACCATCTGCCTGGCAGAACCAGACCTCGCTACCGTACTGGGTCAGCAGGTCATCGTCCACCCGGTACTGGATGCCCCATTCCTTCATACGCTGTTCGTCCTGGGTAGGAGTCTGCAGCTTGGAAGGATGAACGCTTTCGATGGGGATAATCTTTTCTTTAGCGATCCGATATACCTCATCGATACTGTTGAAGGAACTATCCGGGCCGAAATTGGTAAAGGAGAAGATATCCGCGCCTTGCCGGTCGGTATTTTCCACCCGCATACCAGTCATCTTGCCATCAGTGTCAAAATACACCTTCATAGGCTGGCTAACCGTATTGCCCGCTGCATCTGTGAAATGTGTGTTGAAGGTCAGAACTTCATATGTATATCCAAAGTCGTCGGTTTTTACTTCGGATGCAATGTCGGTGATAACCTTGCCGTCCAGCTTGAACTGCTCCAGCATGTGATCCAGCATGGTATCGCTTTCTTCGTAAGGGACCCAGCCGCCATCGTTACCTTCGATAAATTTGTAATGGATCCCATCCAAAAGCATGTGACCTTCTTCTGTCATGTGATCTGTTGCATACCAGAGGATATCGTCACCTTTTTTATAGATATTTACCTGCCAGCCAACGCTGCCCTCATAGGTTTCATCTGCAAAGAACAGATGATACTTTTCTGCGGAAAGAATCGCATTCCAGGCATTCTGTACCCGTTCAACGGTTTCATTGACCTCATCAGGAGTGTTAGGTGTGTATGCCTCCGCAGGGATTTCCACAAACACTGTTTCGGGTTCTTTTGCGGGACTGGTCAGAAGGCACACAGCAACGAAGAAAAATGCGACTACACCCAGAAGACTGATCCAGAAGCTGGGCTTTTTGTAATTCAGAATGGACAGGATTCTCTGCTTTACGCTGACTTCACCAAAAGCAACAGGGCTGGCGGCAAAGTGCATCTGACGGCTGGAACAGGAAAGCAGCGCTGTGGAATAGGACTTCCGTTCCTCCAATTCCATGAACTGTACCACCCGCTCATCACAGGCCATTTCAATGTCCTTACAAAGCATTATGTAGGCAACCCACACCAGAGGATTGAACCAGTGCAGCGCCAGAGCCAGGAAGCCGATCATCTTGATCCAGTGGTCACCCTTATCCAGATGGGTGCGCTCATGTTCCAGAATATGCTTCCGGGCCTGTCGGTTCATGCCCATGGGGATGTAGATCCGTGGCTTGATAAAACCGAGGATGAAAGCGGTATCGATCCGATCGCACTCCCATCCACCACGGATTCGGACGGCTTCCCGAACCTTCGCCTTCAGCTTTATGTAGGAAACTGTACTGTAAATGCCGAAACAAACTGCCACGGTGCCCCATACCCAAGGCAGAATTGCAGGCAGATTCCAATTGGGTAATGCAAATTCCGGCTGCAGACTGAAGTCACTGCGGATTTCAATGGGCATCAGTAGTCGGATGCCTGCCAGCAGCCACAAAAGGCAGATGTACTTTTTCGGTGTCTTCCGCAAGATCAGCCGCAGAAGAATGACGGCCAGAATAACAACGCTTCCATGAATACTGGCGGTCAGCAGGTTGTTCAGAAACTGTGCCATAGTTATTCCTCCTCAAAGGAATCGATCAGTGCTTTCAGCTGGTCAACCTCCTGGCGGGTCAGCTTCTTGGTCTTGGAGAAGGCTGCGATGAAGGCAGGCATGGAACCCTCAAAGGTTTCTTCCACCATTTCTTCCAGACGGGATTTCTGGGCCTCTTCCTTGGAAATCAGGGAACTGACGATGGTGTTTTCATTCTTCAGCACACCCCGCTCGGACAGACGGCGGATAACGGTGTAGGTGGTAGCTTTGCTCCAACCCAGGCCTTCCTTACAGAGTTCCACAAGCTTGCCGGAACTCACCGGCTCGTTGTCCCACAGGATCAGGCAGAACCGGTATTCACTTTCAAAAATTTTAGGTGCATCCATATGCAAAACTCCTTTCGGTTTAATTCATTAAACTTTGATATTGATAGTTTAACAGATTAAACCTCCGTTGTCAACCCGTTTTGATAATCTTAAGAAATGATTTAAAAATCCGCTGCCTGTTAAGACAGCGGATTCTATTCATGATACCAAACTTAAATAATATGCTTCCCGGTCTGCTTTTTCCTGATCTAGATATTTATTGGCTTGTTCAATCCCCTCACCCACAATTTCAATGGTGCGATCAAAGGAATCTGCACACGCTTTGATGGTCTTATCATTTAATCCATACTTTTCATCCCATGCATCTCTACTGGTATCATCCAATGGCAGGATATTATATTCATCCTTACCATTATCATTTCTATGCTTATTCACCCATGTCGGAAGGCCATTCACCTGGGCCAGATAAACAGTACCATCAGAATACTTTTCGAATGTAACCGTAAAGAGAATACCGTCCTCAGTATGGGCTGTGCTGATAGCCTGACTGAAACCCAATCGTTGATTGGATACGGCATTTCCCATTGAGTACAGGCAAACTGTCCTATGCTCTGGATCTACAGTACTGGTCAGCAGTTCCACGGGCTGTACCACGTGGGGATGGCCGCCGATGATTACATCAATACCAAGATCACACAACTCTTGCGCCATGTCATTCTGCGTCTGGTTCTCCTCCAGCATGTATTCAACACCCCAGTGGATGAAAAGAATTGTAGCTTCTGCACCTACTTCTTTCATCTCTTCCAGGTAACCCTCTAACTCAGTATAGAAAGCCTCCAGATTGTTGGTATTGAAATAATTGCATAAACCACTTTCCGAGATGGCCTGATTGTTATTTAAAGAGGGTCTTCCAGGCTCTGATTCTCCCGTAGCATAGGTATAGCTTACCATACCAATTTTGATGCCGTTGATTTCCTCTACTGTCCACTTGGTCTCGTCTGCGGAAAGATAAGTTCCCAGGGTTTTAATACCCTTTCCTCGAATCACTTCCAGTGTCCGTTTAAAGCCAACAAGACGTGTATCATAGCTATGGTTATTGGCAGTCAAAAGCATATCAAAACCGGCATTCTTAACGCCATCTACTACTTCATCAGGACAATTAAATAAGGGATATCCACTGTAAGAATAGCCATTATCTTCTGCTGCCAATGTTGTTTCCAGGTTTGCGACAGTGAAATCCAGTGCAGAAGTGTACTCGGAAAGATACTGAAAGACCGTGCTAAAGTCATAGGAACCATCTTTCTGCTGAACAGCGGCATTATACTTTGTGTGATCGTCAAAGATGGGCATATGCATCAGAAGGTCACCCATTGCGCCTATGGAAGCACTTGAAACAACATGCTCCGGTTCCGGAATAGTTGTTTCT
>JBGVLR010000274.1:0-3700 GCA_045124375.1 Acetatifactor sp. | reverse complement strand
CGAATGTAGAGACGGTATAATTCACTCTTGCTTATAATCAACTTTTTCATCATTATAAGTTTTGCATTTTTATTATTCTAACGACAATAAGTATAAAAACTATCCGTAAAGTTATACATTATATGTATGCAACCTAGGTAATTTAGTTCTTATAGAAAACATATAAAAGTGGTACGCAGATACACGCAGTACATTCGTGCCATTATAAACTAAAAGCTATCTGTAAAGTAAATTTCTCCGTTTTCATCATAAATAGTGACCTTTGTAACTGAGAATGTATTTTGCCCAACAATATATTCAAACATAGATACCTGTTATAGTTTTTATCCTAATTCCATTTTTTAGCATTAGCATAAAAAAAGACCCGAAGAACAATCTTCAGATCATTAGTAAATATGGGAAGCATTTTTCATGCTTCCCAATCGTTAATGTTCATCTCTTTACGGTTATCCGAAGGTTAATGGAGACCTTCTTTAATATTCATCTCTTTAATGATTCAAGATCATAAGGTTAATGGAGACCTTGCTAACACTATATTACTGTTAAAAATTCCATGAGCTGTCACAGTTCTACCCTAACTCACTGTCACAAACTCATTCATCTTTCTGTCACTGTTTTCGGGGGGTTCACCTCGGATTTTTCACTCTGTTCCTCCGACCATTTCATGGTCAGCAACAAAACGCACCATATGTTCATCAATCAATCGTTTCTGCTGTTGATACGCATACATCAGTGTCTTCTCACAGATTCTGTTTATCATTCTCGGGATACCGGCTGACACCTTGAAGACTTCCTCTTCAGCTCCACTCGTAAACAAATCCTGCTTTACTCCTGCATACGCCATATGTGCTGCGATGTACTTGCTGGTTTCCGCTCTGTCTAGACGATTCAATACGATATTCATGTCTATTCTCTGACGGATTGCTGCGTAACTTTGTAACCTTAACTTCTGTTCCCATAGTTCCGTCTGCCCTACAAGTATCAGGCTCATCGGACTTGATGAATCATATCTGTAATTCAACAGAAAACGAAATTCCTCCAGTGTTTCTTTTCCCAAAAGATGTGCTTCATCCAACACGAATACTACTTTCTTTTTCTGTACTGTCCTGACATTTTCGATTTCCTTCTGCAGCTGTCTTTTGGAATCGCCCCGGTAAAATCTTGCTTCCAGTCCCATCTGGTCTAAGAGCCCCGCATACAGCCATCTCGGTGTAAGCTTGGAATCCGACAGGTAAAGTAACATATATTTATCTTTCGGAAGGCTGGATTCAAACATTCGTATAAGTGTTGATTTCCCACATCCCGGATCTGCTGTGACTACTGCGAAAAGCTGTCGGTCTGCCACGTACATCAATCTTCCCATGGCATCCTCTATCTGTTTCGAGCTGTACAGCCTGCACGCTGGGATATCTCTCGTGAATGGTGTGTTCATCATTTCAAAGAATTCTTCATACATGTGAACCACCAGCCTTTCCATACCCGCCGAAAGAAAGTGCATTTGCCATTAGATGATGTTCTTCCCTGTATTTCTTTTCTAATGCATCTAATAATCTTGATGTCTCTGGTATCTCTTCTGTCATTCCTATAGGAATCTGGGGTGTGTTACCACAAAAAGCATCTATTTTTATACGGGATGCATATATCGGTTCCATATCCCTGTACATCACTTTTATGACATCCGTATTCATGGGATCATAAGCGATTTCCACTTCTGCATTGGCAAGAGCTGCACTTGCTTCGTATTTCACATCTCCAAAAGAGAAACATCCTGCCTGATCCAGTTTCCGTGTTTCATGATGCAGAAATGCTTCACTCACTATAGCAGTATCAAGATACACCAGCCCTCTCGTATCTCTCATAAATTCCCACATCGGCGAGATTCCTTCTGGTGGTATGTTTACACCCTGCGATTCGTAGTACTCTCGAATTCCATCATGGGCTTCCTTCTGGTAGTCCTGTTCCAAAAAATACTTCCATTTGCGGTTCAGTTCTTCCAGCGAATGCACTTTTGCCACACGGATCTCTGCAATAAACTGATCGACCTTTTGGTGAAATTTTTCTACCTTCCCTTTGGATTGACAGGCTCCTGGTTTTGCATGAATTACGCGGATCCCAAGCCTTGCAAGGGCTGTATGAAGCTGGTTGGTAGTATACTGTGTTCCATTATCCAGATAGCAGGCATCACATTTTCCATACTTTAAGATTGCCTTATGAAAAGTATCTTCCACTACTTCCTGACGCTGGTTATCATAGAATTCAGACTGCACAATAAATCTCGAATGGTCATCAATTAATGATGACAGATACGTTTTTATCACCGTCCCATCGCCAAGGCGGATATCCGGTCCATACTTGATATCTCCCTGTAAAAGTTCCATACGGTGCGGTCTGCAGAAACGCCTGGAAGTTCTTTCACGCTTTTCTGTATAGCGTTTCATCTGCTTAACACCAAGACCGGCATTATAAAGATATCTCTGCAATGTTGATGCTTTTATTATACCAGGCAATGCATAACCTTCTATCTCCAGTATCTTTATGATCTGGCGGACGCTCCGTCTGGGCACTTCCCGTTTTAACTGAATTGCTTCTCCTACGATTTCGTCCCAGTTTTCTGGTAATGCCTGGCTTCTTCTTTTTTCTCTGTTCATCGGACGAAGACCAGCGAAATCTTCCTCCCTGTATCTGGCTTCATAACGGTACAGGCTTCTTTTTGATATCTCGTATTTTTCTGCGATTTCTTCTCGAAGCTGCCTTCTTTTCGCATCATCCAGTTCATCATCCAGAAGCGGTGCTATCATCTGATAACGTTTCAGTGCTTCCTCATCCTGCCATTTCTTTACTTCTTTACTTTGCATAAGTGTTACCTCCTTTTGAGACAACCTTATATCAAAGCCCGTATGACAGCACACAAAAGCAGGTGCATAACTCCTACGTCTCCGGATACGGTTCTATCCGCCCTCCGGAGTTATATATAAACCGGATAACTAATGACAGCCACCCCGGGCTTATTCTTTCCCTGAGTCCCTTCAGCAAAGACTCACTGGATTTCAGGAACTCTATATCTAAATCCAGGAGATGATGCAGCATCGATTTCATCTGCCCGTTGATATTTGCTTCGTTATGGGCAAACCACCATTTCCAATGGTTCATGGTACCTTCACATGGATAGTCTTCCGTGTCCAAGTCGTCTGGTCCCATAACTCCATCAAGAACATCCTCAATGATGGCTGTGCCATAGTGCTTGTATGGAATCAAACAATCCGGTAACTCGTTGTGAAGCCGGTTGCAATGTTCATTGCTGCATTTAAGACGGTTAATGGCGAACCAGCTCTTTTTTCCACCAGCTTCCTTATGTACCCTTAGTTTCTTGTCCCTCTTGCATAGAGGGCTTCCACACACTGGACAGATGGTATCTTCTTCGCTGATTACAAAAAATATCATTTTCCCTGTTGCGCTCTAACCGATACTTTGATACGATAACCATGGTAGCAATACCATCATTGATCCTGGAATTCGGTCTCGCCAAAGAAGAGATTCCAGGATCCTTTCTTTTTATTCTTTGGTGTCAGTATATCGGTTAATTCTGTGACAGACAACTAGATTAGTTACATGTCAGGCTGAGAGGGGCGCAACAACAGTAACTTTTCCCTTTTGATTCACTTCAGGCAAATATTCCAGATCTATGTCCGTTACCAGATCA
>JBGVLR010000273.1:0-4075 GCA_045124375.1 Acetatifactor sp. | reverse complement strand
TATAGTATATGTATATTATACAATACAATATGAGAAATGTCACCTTTTAAAGATAGAAAATGTAATCCTTATACAATACAGGGAAGCGCCTTATCAAAGGTCACTTCCCTGTATTAAAATTTATTTTATGCAATTACCCTGCAGAGTCCCTAACTTTATGAAAAAAATGGAAAAAAGAAGTTGATGTTTTGACAGATAAAGAATTAAGAAAGCTAAGCCGCAGCGAGCTTCTGGAACTCCTGATTGATCAGATGAAGGAAAACGAGAGGCTGCGCCTAAAGCTTAAGAAGGCATACAGACAGCTGCATGACAGGAAAATCGTCATGGAACAGGCCGGTTCCATTGCAGAAGCTGCTTTGCAGCTCAATGGTGTATTTGAAGCAGCGCAGGCTGCTGCAGAGCAATATCTTGAAAGCCTCGAATACCTTAGCAGGCAGCAGGAAGAAATCCCAGATGATTCGGGGCAGATGACTGAAAAGGGAACAGACAATGAGGAAGAAGAAACGTGTGAATGATCTTCCGGAGATCGCACAGCTGGAAAAGGAATTGGACAGAGTCAGGTATAGGAGCCGTTTCGGTACTGTGCTCAGAAGTACCATATATACTCTGATAACGGTTGCAGCTGTAGCGGTTCTGATAGCTACTTTGTGGCTTCCGGTACTTCAGATATACGGGTCGTCCATGACCCCGACTCTCGTGGATGGAGAGATTATTTTTACAATAAAGACATCAGACTTTGAACCGGGAGATATCGTGGCATTTTACCACGAAAATAAGATCCTGGTTAAACGTGTAGTAGCCAGTTCCGGCGACTGGGTGGACATTGATGAAGACGGTACCGTCTATATCAATGGCGAGGAGCTAGAGGAACCATATCTGCAAGAAAAGGCACTGGGGGACTGTAATATTGAACTGCCCTATCAGGTGCCGGATGAAAGAATATTTGTAATGGGGGATCACCGTTCAACATCCGTTGATTCCCGTAACACTGCCGTAGGCTGCGTGGCCCAGGAAGATATCGTAGGAAAGATCATCTTCCGAATCTGGCCGTTATCGCGATTCGGCAGGGTAGAATAGAAAGGAGGTATCCGAAATGCGACAGAAATTATTATCGGAAGCGGCTGAATTGCTTGTGAAGAATCGCCGCCGCCGAGTGTGGACAAAGGCAGTGGGCTGCATGGCAGCCGTAGTGGTATTCTGTACTACATATGCCCTGATTCTGCCTGCCCTTACCATGGAGAAAGACACAGTGTGTGGTTATGTGGAACATATACATACCGAAGAATGTTACCAGCCGGGCACCATGGATGCTTCGGATGGAAATGCTGTAAAGGTGGTCTCTGACGGAAATGCTCTTGAGGGCGATGAAGGTACATACTGCGGAATACATGCACATCAGCACATCACAGAATGCTTTGGTGACAGCGACCCGACTGCAGATGTGGAGACAGAAGAAGAGTGGAAAGCTTCATTTGCAGATGCAAGCCTGACCGGGAACTGGGCACAAGATCTGGTAGCGATTGCCCAGAGCCAGATTGGTTATGCGGAGAGTGAAGATAATTTTATTTATACAGAAGAAAAGGAACTGAAAGGTTATACACGTTACGGTGACTGGTATGGTGACGAATACGGTGACTGGAATGCTATGTTTGTGGCATTTTGCCTTGATTATGCTCAGGTAAAGGATTTCCCTGTGGAAATGGACTATACAGAGTGGATTGCCGCTTTGATTGATGCCAATACCGAAGATTATATCATCTATCATCAGGATGACAATTACACGCCTTCTGCAGGTGACCTGGTATTTTTAGACCTGACTCAGGATGGTATTGCAGATGACATAGGTGTTGTAGCAGATCTTCTGGCTGCAGACAATATTGAACCGGCACGTATTCAGGTCATTGAAGGGGACTGTGAAGATAAAGTACAAACTTCTGCCTATGCCCTTGAAAGTACACTGGTCTTAGGGTTTGCAGATATGACAACAGCACAGGAAAAGTATATTGCAAATGAGGCCCTGAAATATGCCGATGGTATTAAGGCAGTCAGTGTGACTGCTACAGATAAAGGCGCTGCTTCTGTATTCGAATATGAAGATGAAAATATGGCAATTACACTTCATGTAGAAGGTGAGATCGACTTTAGTGAGGTCAGTGGAGGTGATGCTTTTGTAAATGACAATACTGCTCTTTTGAGTCAGGAAGATCTCTGGAAAGAAGTGAGATGTAAGATCCGGCAATTGGATGATTGTGGTGACGAGTATTATGAACTGGCAGAATATGCTTTGGAAAATAACGGTACAGATGAACTTTATGAACTGAAAGCATACGAATTTGAGTTCTATTACAAAAATATTGAACTTAATATTGAAACACTTAATGTATCGGCTGAAATCACACCGAACGAGGATATGTTGACAGCTCCGCAGATGGCATTAATGTCTCTGGCTTTAGACAACGAGTCTTCGGAGGAAGGTGAAGAATCAGCTGCACCCGAAGCTGAAACAGGAACTGTGATTTCAGTGCTTGGTAAAACAGGAAGCGACATTACGGGACTCGATAGTGTGTTGGTTAAGTCAGGTGAGACACCCAGTACTTTGGCAGTATCATTAAGCAGTAATTTGCTGGCTGTAACAGCTTCTCAGACAGCGAATCCCAGCTTTACAGTGCAATACTATGCTTATATTGATACGGCTAAGTCAAGAGGTGAAAAGGAACTTGTTATAATTGATGCGGATAACGGCGGAAAAGGTACAGGCGGCAAATTACCACAAAATGGTGTTACTAATCTGCCTACCAAAAATATTTATCTGGATAAAGTTTCAAATGGTAAATACAAATTGGCAACTGAGGATGTTTTGACACAAGTGTATGCCCAACGGAATTACCGGTACGTTGACGCTCCTAACATGAGCTATTTTAACAGGATTTCAGAGAATGGTAATTATCATCTTTCTAAAGTATGGGTTTTGAAATCCGGCAAGAGTGCAACAAGCACAACGAAGGAAGATTGGGATATTTATAATGCCTCAACTGTTCATTTTACCAATCGAGAGCAGTCTGCAAATGATGATAATACTGTGCTGATTACAGACAACACAGTCATAAGATTGATCTATGAAACCACAGAGAATGAATATAAGAATGCGGTTACTTTCTATGATTATGATATCAGTGATGCCAGCAGATTAACGGGAAATTATAAATTCAATGGAGTAACGTACAATTATACACTTACCCATACAGAAGAGAAAGGAATCAATTCCGCCAGTAACTATAGTGGTTCGGGAATAAAGCTGGCTTTTGGTAATGATAACAGCGGTACCGGTTTGGAAACACTTACGTGGAATGGCAATACTTTAAATCAATATAACAATAGAGGATTTAAAGGATGTACTTTTGGACTGACCTCAGGTCTTGACGAAAACGGAAACATAATCTATTCATCCAATGTAGATGCCCCTAAGCTGTTTAATGAAGGCACAGCAACCGGTAAAACGGATGTTAAGAACTACTCTTTGACTTTTGAACGAAATGGAGATACGTATACGTTATCTGCAGTAAATGATACCCAAGCTACCGAATTACAATATTTTGGATCTACTAAGTATGAGGAAAGTATGACAAACAGCTTTTGGCCCATGGATTCTGTCAGCCATTGGGGTAAAGTAGGGCATGACATTATGTTTGGCGATGATGATAAAGAACTTGAAAGATTATATAACGAGGTCAACCGCTGGAATTGTCTTCCTAAAAGTGATGATGGTAACGACCACAACAGTTATTTTGGTATGCAGTATGCCGTTCAGTTTAAATTAACGGACGACTACGTGGGACCATTGGAATACTACTTCTTTGGTGATGACGACATGTGGGTATTCCTGGATGGACGGTTAGTATGTGATATTGGTGGTGTTCATAGTTCTGTCGGACAGTATGTAAATCTTTGGGATTATATCAATAAAGATGATTCCGGCACACACACGTTAAGCTTCTTCTATACTGAACGAGGTGCTTCGGGTTCCACTTGCTTTATGCGATTTACATTACCCTCTGTATCCTCTGTTACGCCTGAA
>JBGVLR010000272.1:0-2842 GCA_045124375.1 Acetatifactor sp. | reverse complement strand
TGTGGAAAGATTATATAGACCTACTCCGATACTTCGGCAAGGACTCTAATAACCCGAAATATGTATGTCCGACAGACCTCCAAGCGGAACACGACAGATTGATGGACAAGAAGAACAAGATAATGGAAAAGGAAAGGGAACTACAACGGATTAGAATTGTAGATACTAATTGAAAAGTGCGCTGTATTCTAATTGAAAAGAGCTCCATCCATAACTTGTTACAAAATTACTATAAGTTTAAAATATTCATTTATCTTGTCTCATTTTTTGTGTTTCCTTAAGCCTATAAGACAGTCCGGTCATATTAACCAGATAAGCTTTATGTGTAAGCCTGTCAACCATTGCCGCCACAAGCACCTTGTCCTTTATGATTTCATTCCATCTGTTAAAAGCCAAATTAGTAGTAATGATTGTAGCCTTTTTTCCGGCTCTTAACGACAGGTGGTTAAAAAGCAGTTCTCCTCCTTCCTTGTCACAACTGACATATCCGAACTCATCACAGATGACCAGATCGTATTTTTCAAACCTTAATTGTAGCGTCCTCAGTGTCTTTGCTGATTTAGCCTCCCTTATCTGGGTAAGCAGGACCGGCACTGAAGTAAACAATACGGTAAAGTCCTGTTGGCAGGCCTTTATTCCTAAAGCCGTAGCAATATGCGTCTTTCCCGTTCCCGGATTTCCATACAGGACCAGGTTTCTTCCCTGTCTGATGAAGTCCAGTGTCTCCAATTCAGGTAATATTACCTGTGCCTCTTTGGGCATGTCTTCCATAACAAGCTCATGCAGATACTTCATTTGTGGAAATCCCGCAGATCTTATCCTTGATCTTCTTCTACACTCCCTTCTCCTGGCGCTTTCCTTTCCAAGCAATTCCGTCAAGAACTGCAGATGGTTCCAGTTTTCTTCAGCTGCCAATGAAAGGGTGCATTCCAGTTCCTCTTTAAAGGCCAGAAGCTTCAGTTCTGCAGCATAGTCATAAATGGTTTCTTTTTCTGATTTCATATATTATAAACTTAAATGGTTGGTATTATATCATGCACTTCATTGTATCCTGTCATGAGCGCCGTGATGCCTTCAAGCATATCCACAGCTTCTCTTTCTATATTCTCCTGTTGTACCGGGAGAACAGGCGGTTCCATGGTTTCTTCTGTCTCTCCCTGTACGCTACCATGCAGCATGGCCTTTACCTGGTCCGGAGATATCTTTCTGACACCACGTCCGGTCAGCTCCTTGCATGCCGTGACAATGTCTGTTCCGGAAAATCCATTTTTTCGGGCATAGTCCAGCAACAGAACAAACGTCCTGTTGTCCTCCTTGAAATGGATGTCATACAGCCTTCTCAGTTCTTCCGGTGCTCTTTGCCAAACCACAGAGTGGGGCAATGCCCCCGGTTTACGGGAAAGTGTACGCAAATAGTGCTCCAGCTTGATGCACCAGTCTCCACCGCAATAACTGCGTTGATGAGAGGCCACTTTCTCCTTCCCGTACAGGATGACGATTTTTTCACTATAAACCTTGACATGTACTTTTTCTCCCACAAGAGAATCAGGTACGGAATAATGGACATTTTTCATGCTGATAGTTGACCATTTATCCACAATGTACTCATAGACCTCAAAACAGCCCAGATTACCGGGAAAAGGCTTCAGCGATGACAGGTCAGCTTCCAGACGTGATGTTTTCTCCGCTGTTGAAAGACTGCCTTGCTCGTTGTTGACCTGCATACATACCCGGTTTAAATGCTCCTGGGCAGAATGTATATCACCAAAATGGTCTGTCAGGCAGAAAGCTTTCCTTCTGACATATTCCACGCTGCGCTCTACATGTCCTTTCTCCCATCCGGCCCGTACATTACAGAAACGGTACTCAAAACAATAGAAACCGGACATCTTCATCAAAGCTTCTGTAGGTTTCTTATCACCACCGACAAAGCTCTTGACGGCTACACGCATATTGTCATAGACCATCATGGCGGGGACACCATGTATATCCCTGAAAAAGTTACGGTGGGATTCCATGAAGGCAAGCGTATTCTGATGCCTGAAAAGATAGGCGTATCTGCCATTGCTATGCCCGAAAGTGAATACGGCCAGATAAAACTTGGTTTTGACGCCGTCAATAAAAAGAAGAACTTCACCCCAGTCAAACTCGGCAATGCATCCAGGCTCATAGAACAACCGGATAAAGGTTTCGCTCTTTTTCTTCTCTTTGTATGACTCTATATTTTTTATATAACTGCATACTGTGGCGTAACTGATGGTGTATCCTTGAGATAACAGAAACTGGTGGATATCCTTTTTCAACATGCGCTGTTTGCGAAGTCCGGTAGCTATCTTAACGGCATTCTTCTTCAGGCAAAATCCTATCTTATCCTTAATCTCTTGTGTGAGCCGGCGAGGACGGCGTCTGGAACTGTCATACCTGGGCTGGATGGTAAGCAAATCACTCAAAGCCTCTTCTGGATTGTCCGTGCGGATGGCTGATTCGTACTTTGAAAGAATATTGTCAACGGTATGACGGCTGACATGAAGTTCACGAGAGATACGCCGTTTGCTATAACCGCATACTCTATACATGTGTATTATTGATTGTCTTTCTACCATAGTCTTCATTTTACCTTTGCATTTGGATTATACAAAGGTCATTATACTTATCCTATGGTGGCGCAATTTTCAACTGGAATATTGGCGCACTTTTCAATTAGTATCTACAGAAATATAATGAGAACCGAGCCATTACGACAATATATAGCAATAGACCTGAAATCATTCTATGCTTCAGTGGAATGTGTTGAACGGGGATTAGACCCGCTTGACACATGCCTTGTTGTGGCTGATGCTTC
>JBGVLR010000271.1:0-3088 GCA_045124375.1 Acetatifactor sp. | reverse complement strand
TGTTGTCCGGCAAATTAAACGATGCTTCGTCCGTCAGATTATTTCATGCTGCTTTCAGTTCGTAGACGAGATATCAGTTACATTATAAGTTCCTGTTTCTGCGAATTGTTTTCCGGAAACAAAAAGTCCCGCAAATTAATTGCGGGAAGCTTTTTAGCCAAGAGTGCTGTCATTGATTGCCTGCATCACGATGTCGGCAGTGATTCGCCCCACCGATTGACTATGGCCGATCACAAGCGAAGCATTGCAGAGCTTGCTGATCACACGGGCTGTTCCGTCGGAAGCATTGAGGATCGCTTCGATGGCTGCATCGTCAAAAACAGGATCTGTACAGCCGGCTTTTTTTAGTTTCCATTCGATGTAAGCACGGCCTTCATCTCTTGAGTAGCCGTCAACGTTGTAGTTCATGATGATACGTTGACGGAGCGGTTCATGGATAGAAAGCTGCAGCGTATTGTTCAGCTGAGGCAGACCAACCAGAAGAATGACGGCACGGTCACGGGAATCCATTTCAAAGTTGAACAGGATCTTTAGGTCATTTAAGACAGCATTCTTGATGTAGTTCGCTTCATCAATGATAATGACAGGAGTTTTTCTTTTGTCCAGGGCAAGACGATTGATCTCTTCCTGAATGATATGAAAGTTTTCGGTTTTCCGGTAGGACGGCTGTGCCCCCAGGGATGCTGCAAGGTTTCGGTAGAAATCATTCACCGTAACGGTAGAAAGACTGGTATAGATCACCTTATACAGAGAAGGATTCAGCCCTGCAGACCACGAACGGATCAAAGTTGTTTTTCCACGGCCGGGGGCACCGGTAAGAAGACCGAAGCCTTTGGTCCTGGCAAGGTAATCCAGACGAAATCTCGCTTCCGTATACTCGGAGCTTTCAAACAGGATCTCTTTGGAGTTCTTTAAAAAAGGATTGAATTCAAGACCATAACGTGCAGTCAGTTCCATCCGTCTTCACCTCCTGTCAGGCGGACTTTATCTCTCTTGATCATAGAGTTGTCCTGTTTATTGAGCAGACGGATGGGAGTAAGGGAACCATCTGCTTCTACAATGAAGATATCTTTCATGTCCGGTGTATACCGTAAGGTAATACGCTGCTTTGCAAACCGGTAATCCACTTCGTATTCCACCTGGTCGATTACAATGACGGAGTCAGCTGATACCCGGCGTTCGACCTCGAGGAGGAATGAGTTTTCAATGAGTTCATCCGAAAGCCGGCTGATCAGTTCCGGTTCCTTAAAAAAACGTTCCTGGGGTGAGAGCCCTTTCAGGGAGGAATGGGGACTCTGGTTATAGGTCCTGATATAAGTCAGCAGGCTTCCCCGGAGTTCTTCTAGCGTATGGAAATCCCGCATGTCAAGCGATGCCATCCATTGGTCTTTGAGCGTACGAAACCAGCGTTCAATCTTTGCCTTCTGTGTAGGGGTATAAGGTCTGCAGTAGCTGATCACAGAACCGATACGTGCCGCCAGCAGCTCCATCTGTCTGTTTTTGTAAGCGGAACCATTATCGAAGTTGAAAACCTTGGGTTTTCCGTACTTGGAGACTGCAGACTTCATAACGGACATAAGGTTGACGAAGGTGTCGTTAAAGAACACGTCTGCGCCAAGGATAAAACGGCTGGCATCATCAATCAGGGCGATCACATAAACACGATGCTTTTTCCCATCAGCGGTCTTTAAGTAAGGACCGGAACTGGAATCACCGCACCAGACCTCATTGATGTGTGGTCTTTCATAACGGCGCAGATCCTGATTATTGGTTAGACGTTCCTGCAGGATGAGCTGATTGATAAATCGGCAGACAGTGGACTCTGAAAGCTGACCAGAGCGGATGCTGCCGTTGTCCTGCAGCTGTTTATAGATCGCGGCGGCAGACATCCGGGGATAATTATGTTTGAGATAGATAATCTGTTCCTTGAGATCATCATCAATCTTCCTGCTGACCCCGCAATCGGATCTGCCGGATGGGATCAGAGCGTCAAAACCGGATTTTTTGTAAGCGAGATACCATTTTTCGAGTGTACCCGGAGAATAGTGCCGCAGGGAACCGTCAGGAGCTTTGATCCCTTTTGCCGAAGCCGTACGAAAGTAAGCACTCAGGGATTCGTAGTCTTCCTGGGTACCTGTAATGATAGGTGCGATGGCAGAATAACGCATCAGAGCGACTGCCTGTTTCTTTTCCTGTTCCATAAGTCAGGCCTCCTTGAAGTTTTTCTTGATTATAAGAAAACGGAGAGCTGCTGTCAGGTAAGGTTATGTGGTATATGAAAAAAGTCTGTTGCGCCCTCTGTGTATCTGCATGAACTGTGCCGAATAATTCTCAAAACAGAGATGGATGAGATCCGTCAGACAGTTCAGAGGGATCCTGAAAGAACGCAGCTTTTCCTGCCAGTGCCGCCTGTAGGAACGAATGACCGATTTTACATTATTTTCGTCAACAGAGGGATTTTCATCACAGACAGCCCAGACGTTTTTGTGTTCATCCAGATACAGGCAGATCTTTTGCTGATCGGAAAGAGGGATCTGGGAATAGGGAACGATTGAAGCCAGAAGGATGGCATGTGTATGCCGGCATTCAGAACATCTGACCCTGCAGATGCGAAGCCGGATAGTTCCGGAGGGCAGTTTAATGTTCCGATTGTAATACCCATGAATGGAAAGACAGGCACGATGCCCACAGGAGCAAGGCAGCTGATGAAGTTGGAGCTTATTAATAACAGAATTATAAAAAGATTGAGAAATCTGATTGCAATCCTGAGTAAAAATGGTTATCATAGCATTGTTGATAGACACAGGTAAAACTGTGTATGTGGACAGTAGCAGGCCAGACTTTCTCAGGGTGCGGGCCTGCTATTTTAATGTGACAAACGTTATAATAACACAAAAGGCACTGCATAAGGCAATCTGATGTGATCCCCATCAGAATAATTTATGCAATGCCTCTTTTTAATTTGGCTGAATTAATTGGTGTTTGGAAGCAAACAAAGTGCGGGATAACACTGTGAGGGCAAGCGTGCGGTGCAGCTGACGAAGGCGGATTACGAGAAGTATGACTACTTGATTGGCATGGAGGGGAT
>JBGVLR010000270.1:0-2835 GCA_045124375.1 Acetatifactor sp. | reverse complement strand
ATAATATATCATATGGTCCAAAGATTCTGCATGCTGTATCAATGCATCCAGCCTCTCCCGAATCATATCTTTATCTGTTTTAAAATCAGGATTTGCCTCCTTTCCACGCTTCTCTACCCAATAATTGTTTCCATCCGAACGGGCCAGAAGATTCACCTGATTATATCCCTTTACCATACACTCACGCATTACCCAACGCTTTGCTGCGTGCATAAACTTGCCGGTGCTTTTATGTTTGCACCCCTGCCTGTACTCACAGGGCTTATCCTGCCAGCGTTCTTTTTTTCCCTCATACTTCCTGACGGAATTGATTACAATGTGAACATGAACATTCCCGGTACCATTATGCCCATCCGGATGTACCGCCAGAATTGTCTGATGTCCTGGCAGAAACTTCTCTGCATATTGTTTGCCAAATTCCATTGCCTCCTGCATGGTAATATTGTCTTCCGGTGCAAAACTAATGATATAATGATGCGCCTTTACATCCTTTGCAGCGTTATTTTTGCCATAATACCGGTTAACCTCAATACATTCTGCACCGAAGGTATCAACCTTGCAATTGATACCCTCGATTAAGAAATTGTCGCGCATTATCATTCGTCCCTTGGCATCCTCCAATGGCTTCATGGTATGCTCATCAAATTTGCAACTAAGGTACTCCACTGCCGCAGAATAATATCTGTTCTTTACCGGTATGTGTTTGATAATCGCCATTATGCACTCCTCCCGTAATGATACTTACCACAGCAGACATCCTCTACCTGCTTGAGTATCCGAAAATGCATATCATTCCAGTCCTTTATCACTTCCTGTAAATCATAATATACGGAATACACGCTACCGCCGGCATTCAGATGATGTGCTATCTGATTCAGATTGGAACCAATCTTACCAAGTTCCGCTGAAATCTCCCTTAATACTGCCACATCTCCATACTGTGGTATCTTCCTGCTAAGAGCACACCTTCTGATATACTCCGACATACTGATGCCTGCCTTATTTGCTTTTTCCTGAATCCTTGCTTTCTCTTCTTCCGAAAGCCACATATTAAATTGAACTCCGTTTCTCGCCATATAAATCCTCCTCTAAATCTGCTTTTTCTATTCCTGTGCCGGATACGGCACTTATCTTTCGCCGTCGCTTACGCTCCTCCCTCCGGTTATACGCTCACTCCCCTAAGGTCGTTCACGAATACGCGCGCTAACGCTTGCGAATACGCTCCACTATGTCGCGAATAGTAGAGCAAGTTCCGCCCCGTGTAGACACAGGGCGGGAACTTGTTGGGGTTTTTGCAACCCCAAGCCCCAGCTTCCATATGAAATTTACTACTCCCTTATGCACCACCGTCTGACAAGCAGACGTACAGCCAATCGCAAAAAGCGATTATCTGACGCCACTTTGTCAGCCTTGTCAATACTCAAGAAATTTTATATATTACCAAAGAAATCACTTAGGAAATCATCCACCTCATCCGACAGTTCTTCAACAGCTTCCGGTGGAGCCATACCTACATCTGCTTCTACCGGTTCATCTGCATCTGCAACAGTTCCTGCCACAGTCACAAGACCACCTTTACGCACGATTGCATCCAGCATGGACTGCATACGCTCCAACACATTGTCTGCTGTCGTGCGGGCACATTCCTGTATTCGATTATCCCAGTCCGTAACTTTGTCCGGCTCCGTCTTTTCCCGATAAAGGCATTTAATGCCTTCTCTGAAAATATCAGATTCCGTTGCATACTCACCGGTTGCCAATAAATATTCAAACATGCGGATTATCTCTTTCTGTGCATAGTCCTTATTGCTCAGTCTGATGGTCCAGCGACATCCTTCTTTTGTTTTCTGCATAAAACCGACCTACCTTTTATTCATCTGATGGGTTGCCAGAAGCTCATAGCCTTTGGCATTCAGCCTGATGTCTTCCAGATATGCTACATTTTCCCTTGCATTTCCAAATCTTCTCATAATGGTCGCTCCACCACCCACATACAGAATGTTGGAATAAACAAGGTCAAATCCACTCTCATCAAGCATACCTTCTATATCCGTTGCAAATGCTTTCAGCTTTGATATGATAATCTCTTTTACCTCCTCAGGAATTACCACATCCTTACCAAGTATGAAATTCTGTATCACACTTTCCGGAATTCTTCCTCCTGTAGCCTCTGCAACAGCTGCGTTGATTTCCTGAAACAGGGTAATTATGGAATTGGGTATGGTGACACATTTATCGGATTGTACTTTTCTCTCATCAATGCAGATGACATCCTTGGTCCAGGAACCGATATCTGCCACAACATATCGCCCTTGCATGTTTCCAATACGGTCTGCAACCGCCGCAAAACACTGCGGAAAACAATATACATCTTCAATGGTTATGACATAATCCTCCTCTTCAAATTCAATAAAATGTGTACCGCTTCGCTTCAAATATGCTACCAACTTCGCCTGCTCCTTCCCAAATCGCTTAAAAGGAACTCCCACCCCCAGTACCACACGCAAGGTGCGTGGCAATCCTCTAGTCTTAATTTCCTTGGCAACAGCTACCAGCGTCAAAAGGAAGAAGTCCTCATCCGCTGTCTTATCCTCGTGAACTGTCTTACGCTCCCCACCGATGCAGTAATAACTACCATCATAATAAAAGCTATTCTCCGCCACCGGTGGTCTGCCGTTACACCTCACTACGCCATTACTAAAAATGTGATGCTTGGTTTTCATAAGTGAAAACCCGTGGTCAATACCGATTACAACCGGCTTGTCATGTGAATTATTTTCTTCGTACATACTCTGTACCTGCCTTTCTGCCCTGCGGGCGTTTTATTTTGTAGGT
>JBGVLR010000269.1:0-7253 GCA_045124375.1 Acetatifactor sp. | reverse complement strand
CGGAATTGGCAGACGCGCACGGTTCAGGTCCGTGTGGTAGCAATACCATGAGGGTTCAAGTCCCTTTCTCTGCACGTTAAGACAGAATCGAGAAATCGGTTCTGTTTTTTATTTTAATAATAAAGTTAAAAGAACATTCTGTGCCTTAATCCTCTTTCTTTTTCTTCTGAACTGTCCTCGCTTTTTTCTTCAGAGCTGTTCTCAGCTTTTACATCAGCTTTTTGCAATTCTTTTCTGGCAATTAAATATAATTTTCTCTTCGGGTCCCGTGCCCTGCGAATTGCCTTTATTTGCTTATAAGCCTCATAGAAAATTTGTTGAACCA
The DNA here is from genome assembly GCA_045124375.1 of Acetatifactor sp. Classification (GTDB taxonomy): domain Bacteria; phylum Bacillota; class Clostridia; order Lachnospirales; family Lachnospiraceae; genus Acetatifactor. The sequence continues at coordinate 6,928 of JBGVLR010000269.1, read as the reverse complement.
CAGCGTCCGCCTTGCTTAAGTCTCTTTCTTCCATATCATAATAAACAACCAGCAGCAGTTTCTCATAGTTCTCTTTAAAGAGTTTAATAAAGTACTCTTTGTCATCTTTGACAGTGTATTTATTGCCTCTTATTCTTTTCATTTAGGTTCCCCTTCTCTTTTGTAAAATCATACAATTATATTATACTAATTTTTACTGTATTTCAATATATTCTTAAATATTTATTAAATTTTACATTACAGCTCACTCGTCGGCAACGGGTTTATGAGCAAAGTTAGCCGCAAAGCGGCGAGAAAGCGCCGTAGGCGCCTTTGCGAATGGCGCGGAGTGAGCAGTAACCTATACATGTCAACTTACTGGCTGTCAAAAAAAGATATGCCGGAAGAAGTTTAAGCTTCTTCCGGCATACTAAATACTATTTTACGGACACTCAACATTGTGTGTCTTTATATTTTTCTCAAACTTTGCAGCATCTCATACCGCAATATTGCAAGCTCTTATCTCTGTACACGTCCGGAAGCATCGCCGCCAGCCAGTGTCTCAACTTCTTTTCTGGATACCAGGTTGAAGTCACCGGGGATGGTGTGCTTCAGAGCAGATGCAGCTACACCGAATTCCAGAGCAGCCTTGAAGTCTTTGCCATCCAGCATACCGCAGATAACACCGCCTGCGAAGGAATCTCCGCCGCCTACACGGTCAACGATAGGATGAATGCTGTACTCTTTGGAGTGATAGAACTCCTTGGTATCTCTGGAGTAGATGCATGCAGACCAGCCGTTGTCAGAAGCGGAATGGCTTACACGCAGAGAGGATACACAATATTCAAAGTTGAACTTGTCTACCATCTGCTCGAAGATGGACTTGTAGCCTGCCAGCTCCAGTTCGCCGCTGGTTACATCGGTCTCGCCGGGCTTGAATCCCAGAACCAGTTCTGCATCTTCTTCGTTACCGATACATACATCAACGTATTTCATCAGGTTGGTCATAACCTTCTGAGCCTTCTCGGAAGACCACAGTTTCTTACGGAAGTTAAGGTCTACAGATACTTTTACGCCGTGCTTCTTAGCTGCGATCAGAGCCTTCTCGATCAGTTCTGCAGCTGCATCGGAAACAGCGGGAGTGATTCCGGTAAAGTGGAACCAGTCAGCACCTTCGAAAATAGCATCGAAATCGAAATCTGCTTCGGTAGCGGTAGAAATAGAGGAATGCGCTCTGTCGTATACAACCTTGGAAGGTCTCATGGAAGAGCCGGACTCCAGGAAATAGATTCCCAGTCTTTCACCACATTTTGCAATGTGCTTGGTTCCTACATTGTATTTTCTCAGAGCTGCAACTGCGCATTCACCGATCTCATTGTTGGGTACTGCAGTTACAAATTCTGCATCGTGGCCATAGTTAGCCAGAGATACTGCTACGTTAGCTTCTCCTCCGCCGTAGCATACATCAAATTCGTCAGCCTGAATAAACTTCTCGTTGTTAGGGGTGGACAGTCTTAACATGATCTCACCCATGGTAATTACTTTTGCCATTGGTCTTATCTTCCTTTCGTTTTACATTGAATTACTTCTGTACCAGATGAACAGCGAAACCGCCGATTTCTTCTTTCAGATAGATAGCTTTCAGTGCGCCCTTGTCATCTCTCTTAGCAGTCTCTTCTGCGAATTCTACGCCAAGTACGGACTGAAGGTAATTGACAGCTCTCTCAATATAGTTGGTTCTTACGGCGATATGACCGTTCTTTCCAAGGTAAGGTGTCTTCATGACTTCCAGAGCCTTTCCGGCAAAAATGGAGCTGTTGCCAGCTTTAGCAGGCATACCGAAAATGAACGCAAATCTGTTAGCAGCCTTCATAGCTTCTTCTTCATTCTCAGCATTGACACCAACATGAGCCAGTTCAAAACCAAGCATGGTCTGAACAGCTTCTCTTGTAATCTGCTCGATCTTATCCCATTCGCCTGCATTGATCAGGTCGGAAGGTACCATCCAGGAACCGCCGCATGCAATGATCTTGTTGAAATCAAGGTAAGTGGTCAGGTTCTTTGCATTGATACCGCCGGTAGGCATGAATTTCATGTTTACGTAAGGAGCTGCCATTGCTTTAATCTTAGCCAGACCGCCTGACTGCTCTGCCGGGAAGAATTTAACAACTTCAAGGCCGAGTTCAATAGCCTGCTCGATATCGCTGGGGCTGGAAGTACCGGGTGTGATAGGAATCTGCTTCTCCTGGCAGTACTGAACAGTTCTGGGATTTAAGCCGGGGCTTACGATGAACTGTGCACCTGCTGCAACTGCTGCGTCAACCTGGGCAGCATTCAGGACAGTACCTGCACCTACACACATCTCGGGAAAGCTCTCTGTCATAGCCTTGATAGCTCCTGCAGCAGCGCCTGTACGGAAAGTAACTTCTGCACAGGGAAGTCCGCCTGCACACAGAGCCTTTGCAAGAGGAACTGCATCCTCTACCCTGTCAATCTTTACGACCGGAACAATACCGATTTTACTGAGTTTCTCTAAAACTGCGTTCATTTTGTTTCTCCTCCTATTTTACAACGGTGCCGTACACCTCCAACTGCGTCAATGCCGGAAACGGCGACGGATCATCCGCTTTCATCAGGTTACTAAGCTCTATCCATGTAATCTTTTTCTTTTCAAAAGTAAGAACATGCGCAAATCTGCTTTTTTCCAAGGGCCAGTCGATAGAAGAACCATCTGAAAAAGTGAGTGTTACCTGTGTCCACCAGTTATCATGCGGGAAATCCGCTCTGGTAAACATTATCACCTTATCGGCTTCAATCATACGGCCAAAGTCAATTTTAATTGCAGCATCGTCCTGCCTGTTAATTCCCCATGACTCATACGGCCAGCATCCGTGAGAACGGTTCTCACAGACACCATCAATAGCATTCTGGGCAAAGAACACTGACTCTCCTCTCGTCTCCACGTTAGCAGAAGCATGAGGATAAAAGTTCTTTAAACCATGCTGGTCACACACATTTAATGCCTGGTTGCGGTATTGGCTGATTTCTTCTTCCAGAGCAGCTCTTACATATAAATAATGCTTGCTGCCGCTGAAAACCTTGGGAGAAATGTTGTTTCTCTTTTCCCCAAAAGGTACGATATACTTAAGGCTGCCTGTCAGATATACAAAGGATTTGCCCAGTGCATCATCTATCTGAAGCCATACATGTATATTGTATTCGGAAGCTTCCAGTTCAATACGATCTCCTTCTTCGTATTCACCGGTCACTACCAGATTCGCCATATCTTCCGCGCTGTCTTCAAACTTAGTATTCCCGTTTACGTCAACTACTTTTAATGTAAAAACTGCCATTACCCAAGAATCTCCTTTACACACTCAGCGATTTTCTCGCATTTACAGTTATCAAAGAAATATTCCTGGAATTTTGCACCGGATAAAGCCCCTTTCACCAATTCGCGGTCAAGATTCTTCAGGATTGTGATGATATCAGTATGGGTTACTTCCTTCACCTGGTCCAGAATTTTCTTATTGCGTTGCTCGGGTACTACTCTCTCAGGGGGATATCCACCACCGCCTGGTGCACAGAAGAGCTTTTCAAAAGTATACTGCAGATTCAGTTCGCCGCCCCAGCCAAAGTTCTCTGCAAAGGGAAGCGCTACACAGTTGCCGTCATTTACCTGTGAGAACAAATACGCATCCAGAGGGGATTCGATATGTCCGCACAATACCTTAGGAAAAGAATTGCATGCAAGCATAGCACCTTCTCCGGTACCGCAGCCTGTGATCACATAGTCAGCTGCTCCGGAATTGATCAGAACTGCTGCCAGAATACCGTTCTGCACGTAGGTCAGAGAATTAGGATCCTCTGCACCACACATACCATAATTAAATACTTCATGCCCCATGGGTTCAACCACTTTTTTCAGGGTGTTACAGATCATCTCATTTTTAGCCGCCTGGCTGTTTTCATTGATTAATGCAATTTTCATGAAATTAACCTCCACTTTATAACGCACTTACGGGCAGAGCGATAACTCTGCCTGTAAAATACTGTATCTATAATATCAACCTGTTATCTGTATCTATCCTACTGGGGCTGCTTGCCGATGTAAGCAAGGATACCGCCATCTACATACAGGATGTGTCCGTTTACAGCATTAGAAGCTTCGGACGCAAGGAAAATAGCAGGTCCTGTCAGTTCTTCGGCCTTTAACCACCTGTTGGCAGGAGTTTTGGCACAGATAAACTGATCAAAAGGATGTCTGCTTCCGTCAGGCTGAATCTCGCGCAGAGGAGCTGTCTGAGGAGTCTCGATGTAACCGGGACCAAGGCCGTTACACTGGATATTGTACTGACCATATTCAGAACAGATATTTCTGGTAAGCATCTTTAAGCCGCCCTTTGCTGCTGCATAAGCAGATACGGTTTCACGGCCAAGTTCGGACATCATGGAGCAGATGTTAATGATCTTACCGTGACCTTTCTTGATCATAGCAGGAATAACTGCTTTAGATACGATGAAAGGTGCATTCAGGTCTACATCTACAACTTGTCTGAACTGATCTGCAGTCATCTCGTGCATGGGGATACGTTTGATGATACCTGCATTGTTGACCAGGATGTCGATTGTACCGACTTCCTTTTCGATCTGTGCTACCATGTTGTTAACAGCTTCTTCATCGGTTACATCACATACATAACCGTAAGCCTTAATTCCTTTTTCCGCATAAGCAGCAAGTCCCTTGTCTACCAGTTCCTGCTTGATATCGTTGAAGCAGATGGTAGCGCCGGCTTCCGCATATGCAGATGCAATTGCAAAACCAATTCCATAAGATGCACCTGTTACCAGTGCAATTTTACCTTCCAATGAGAAATTTGTAAATTGTGACATAAGTATCTCTCCTTTTCATCAAAATCATTCTCTTTATAAACTTATTACATAAGATCCTTCATTGCTACGCCGTCCATATCATCGAAGTCCTGATTCTCTCCTACCATACCCCAGATAAAGGTATAGGCTCTGGAACCACATCCGGAATGGATGGACCAGCTGGGGGAGATGACAGCCTCCTCATTTCTCATGACAATATGACGTGTCTCAGTGGGTTCGCCCATGTAATGCATTACAAAAGCGTCTTCAGGCATATCGAAGTAGAGGTATACCTCCATGCGTCTGTCATGTGTATGACAAGGCATGGTGTTCCATACACTGCCGGGCTCTAATCTGGTCATTCCCATTTCCAGCTGGCAGCTCTCTACCTGACCGGGAAGTATGTACTTGCAGATGACTCTGTGGTTGGAATCCTCGAGACATCCAAGTTCTACTTTGTTCTCATCTTTAACGATGACTACGCCTTCTTCAGGTGTTCCTTCCGGTTTGATCAGAACGGTGGGACATGTCCTGTGGGCCGGTGCGGAATTGAGATAGAACTTAGCGGGATTCTCTGCATCGTTGCTGGCAAAAGTAATGTCCTTAGATCCCATTCCGATATACATGGCTTCTTTATATCCTACCGGATACACTTTGCCATCTACGGTAATGGTACCTGCACCGCCGATGTTGATGACTCCCAGTTCTCGTCTCTGACAGAAGTACTCCGCGCGAAGCTCATCTCCTGCGGTCAGGACGATAGGCTCTACCGGTACTGCTGCACCTGTAATGATTCTGTCGATGTGGCTGTACACCAGCTTGATCTGGCCCGGAACGAAAAGATCCTGAATCAGGAATTCTTCTCTCAGCCGTTCAGTAGTGTAGTGCTTCACATCTCTTGGTGATACTGCTGTTCTTAGTTCCATGCTACGCCTCTCTTTCTGCAAACACAGTTTGCGAGCCGTTTCTCATGAAAGCACTTACATTATAACACATAATGCAGGCAATTTCCAAGAGAAATCTAAATTTTATGATATCATTATACTTGAAAATATTCGCCATGTCTTTTCAAATTACAGTCAAAACCTTGCATATTTTGAACTTTTGCATTATACTGTTACAAAAGTTATCTTGAAAGGAAGAATATGATGGAAGAATTAAGCTCCTGCCATGTCGCAATTGAGAACTGTCTGACCTCTCATACATTCTCTATAGCCCACCTCTATAAAGAAGAAAAAGCCATGGATATGCACATCCATGACTGTTACGAACTATACTATTCCATATCCGGTGGAAAACAGTTCCTTATCGATAATAAATTTTACAGTATTGCGCCTGGGGATCTGTTTATCATCAACCAATACGAAAGCCATAAGCTGACCCAGATTGACAGCGGCATTCACGAAAGAATCGTGGTAAACATCCATCCCGACTATGCCAAAAAGCTCTCCACCTCAGAGACCAATCTGGATGAATGCTTTACCAGCCGCCCTCCCCACTTCCAGCACAAGCTTTCCCTCAATAAAGAACAGCAGAAGCGATTCTTATATTTTATCAACAAGATCACTTCCGCCGAAGGCTTTGCCCATGACATTATAGAACAGGCCGCTTTCATGGAACTCCTGGCACTGATCAATACCCTTTCCAGTGTCAATGATTCAGAGACCGCTGCCGCCTCTTACAAATACAATCATCAGGTGGACGATATTCTGGCATACATCAACCAGAATATCTCACAACCCATCACCATCGAACAACTGGCTGAGCACTTCTACCTGAGTGAGTCCTACATTTGCCGGATTTTCAAATCTGCTACCAGTACTACCATCAACAAATACATTACCGCCCGCCGAATCAGCATTGCCAAGTCATTGCTCAATGAAGGAGCCAGCGTCAACGAAGCCTACGAGCGCAGCGGCTTCACTGACTACAGCAACTTCTTCAAAGCCTTCACCAAGGCTGTCGGCGTCTCCCCCAAGAAATACGCCAACCTCAGCGTAAGCTAGCGCAGTAAAAAAGCGGATAGGAAAGTTTGAAGCAAACCAGCACAGCGAGGGGGGGGGGGGGGGGGGGGGGG
>JBGVLR010000268.1:0-35160 GCA_045124375.1 Acetatifactor sp. | reverse complement strand
ACTATTCGAATTCAATCGTAGCCGGCGGCTTAGGCGACATATCAAAGCACACTCTGTTTACATTATCCACCTCAGCCAGAATTCTGTCTGTAATCTTCTGCAGGATATCCCAATCCACGCGCTCAATGGTCGCGTTCATGGCATCAATGGTATTGATTGCGCGGATGATTACCATATACTCAAAGCATCTTGCGTGGTTCTTCATACCAACAGACTTGAAATCAGGCACTACGGTAAAGTACTGCCATACCTTCTTGTCCAGTCCTGCCTTTTCAAACTCCTCACGCAGGATAGCATCGGACTCTCTCACTGCTTCCAGACGGTCTCTTGTGATCGCGCCGGTGCAGCGTACGCCAAGGCCGGGGCCGGGGAAGGGCTGACGATATACCATGGATGCAGGCAGGCCAAGCTCTACGCCGCAGGCACGTACTTCGTCCTTAAACAGCTGCTTCAACGGCTCAACCAGTTCAAACTTCAGATCCTCAGGCAGACCGCCTACGTTGTGGTGAGATTTTACCATCTTGGCAGTCTTGGTACCGCTTTCGATAATGTCGGGATAAATGGTACCCTGACCCAGGAAATCGATGCCTTCCAGCTTTCTTGCTTCCTCTTCAAATACACGGATGAACTCGCTGCCGATGATCTTACGCTTTTTCTCAGGATCAGCCACGTTCTCCAGCTTGGTCAGGAATCTCTCTGTGGCATCTACATAAATGAGGTTGGCATGCATCTGATTTTGGAAAACTTCGATTACGCTTTCGGATTCATTTTTACGCATGAGACCATGATTTACATGCACGCATACGAGCTGCTTACCGATTGCTTTGATCAAAAGAGCTGCTACTACGGAAGAATCCACACCGCCGGAAAGTGCCAGCAGGACCTTCTTATCTCCTACCTGCTTTCTGATCAGTTCCACCTGGTCATCAATGAAGTTTTTCATATTCCAGTTGGCTTCTGCAGCGCATTCGCCAAATACGAAGTTCTTCAGTTCTTCCTCAGAAGGAAGCTCTGCATACTGCTTCTCACACTTAGAACCGGGATAGTCTACGGAAATGATGGGATAACCGCAGGAATACAGTTCCGGACGAACCTCTACTGCTGCTCCGTCTACGACTCTGTTCTCACCACCGTTTAAGATAATACCTTTCACATTGTCAAGATTCTTCAGTTCCTCCACGGTGATATCATGGGGATGAATTTCGCTGTACACTCCAAGTGCACGAATCTGACGCGCCAGAACAGTATTTTCCGTACTGCCCAGGTCCAGAATTACAATCATGTCTTGCTTCATCGTCTTCTCCTCGCTTACCTTTCTCATAGCGTGCATGCTATGCGACAAATTTTTCGATACTTCTATTGTATGATACCTTTGTCCGTTTCGCAATAGAAAATGCAATATTTTGCACAAAATGACCGTTATTCTGATTTTATTTTCCCCGAACCATTCGCAAAGCATCGCAGATGCTTTTAATCACGACCTGCGGCGCTTTTCACCGCTTTGCGTCTGCCTTTGCTCATAAACCGGGGCTGACGAGTGAACTTTTTTCAAATTTTACTCTTCCATATCGCTATAACCATCACAACCGCCGTGATAAACTCCGCTGCAGCAAACGCCAGCCACACTCCGGTCATGCCCCAGATCATTGCAAATACAAAGGCGCATATGATAATCGCCACAAATCCTCGTAATATCGATGTAACGAACGCCCAGCCGGCCGACTCTGCAGCGCTTAAGTATCCCGCCCCCACAATATTAAATCCCGCAAACAGGAAGCCCACAAAATAAAGCTTTACGCCCTCCACTGCGTAAGCAGCCAGCCGTGGATTGCGCTCGCTGTTGAATATCTCTACAATCACATCCGCCCACAGATTCGTAAGAACGATAATAAGTACCGACAAAATCAGGGAAGTTATCACAGCAAGCTTCAGCGTCTTACGCACTGCCTTATGATCTCCTTTTCCATGATAATCACTGATTAACGGCTGCGATCCCTGGGATACACCATTATAAAAAGCAGTTGCAACAATCGCTGTATTGGCCACGATGCCATAAGCTGCCACACCCTCATTTCCTGCAATTTTAAGAATCAGGAAATTAAATACAATGGTCGTTACTCCCGATGAGATTTCTCCCACAAAGGCTGCCACTCCCAACTGGCAGGACTGAAGCATTTTTTTCGAAGAAGGCACCACCAGTCTGAACCGAATCGTATTCCTTTTCGTGAAAAAATGAACGCTGCACACTAAAATGCCCACTACCGGTGAAAAAGCAGTTGCAAGCGCTGCCCCGGCCATCCCCAGTTTGAAAGGAAACATCAGCACATAGTCCATAACAATATTAAAAATACTGCTGGAAAGGGTAGCGAACATCGCCAATGACGGATTCCTGTCATTTCTCACAAAGGCGTTAAAAATATAGTTCCACATGAACACCGGTGTGAACAGGAGAAAAATCCTGGTATACGGCGCGCCCACCGAAACGATTTCCTCATCGCCGCCAAGAAACGCCACCAGTTCCTCTGCCCCTAAAAAGCCCGCAACCATAAATACGCCACTGATGAGTAGCGTAAATAAAATGGCATTGGGAAAATAATCGTCTGCATCCTTTTCTTTCCTTGCGCGCTGAATGCTGAACTTGGTAGCGGCGCCTACCGCTATCATGGAACCGATTGCAAAGATCAGACTATAAATCGGCAGTACCAGATTCAGGGCTGTAATCCCCCTGGCACCTTCCGCCTGGGAGATAAAGAATGTATCCGCAAGAATATAGGCAGACATGCCAAGCATTCCCAGAATATTCTGGAATACATATTTTACAAATTTCTTTTCAACACTTACTTTTTCTATTGCACTTTTCGTATCCATCTCTCTTCTTGCTTTCCTATGATTTATTCCGTTGCAGCCGCTCACCTGAGTACTATATACTATTTCCCCGTTTCAGGCAATAACATTCATGAAAGATCAATATCCGATCCCCAATCCGAACAGCAGAAGCAGACTTGTCAGCACCAGATTCATAGCCTGGAATTTCCAGCTCCATTTTACCCAGCTGCCGTAATTTACATCTACGAGCCCGATACTGATGAGCAAGACCGGATTGGTTGGATAAAATGCATTGGAAAATCCGTCTCCAAAAGCAAATGCAGCCACACAAAGCTGGGCAGAAATCCCAAACACCTGAGCAACCGGCGCAATCAGCGGCATCAGCAGGAATGCCTTTGCAGAACCGGATGGAATAAAGAAATTCATAATCAAAACAATCAGATAGATAAATAAAATAACAGCCCATCTTGGCAGGACTTCTGCTGCCGTAACCGCACCGTGCAGAATCGTATCCAGAATATTGGCTTTCACCATGGTATACTTGATAGAATTGGCCATCAAGATCATGACAACTGCAGGGAGAACACTTACAAGACCGTCCCAGAACGTCTTTCCCAGTTTCTTACCGCTCATGCCTGAGACAAGCGTCGCTGCGATTCCTCCTACAAGGAACATTACCGCTACAATAATCATGGTATAATCCTGAAGCGCTGTCACGAACACAGAACTCAGTACCAGGGCGATTCCCACGCCCACAATAGACACAAAGCATATCAGCCCCTTGTCCATAGCCTTGTCTGCCGTAAAAGTCTGATTCATCAAAGTTTCTTTAAGCGGCCGCTCGATTTTTTTCGCATAGTAATACAAAAATACCATGAGCAGTCCATAGATCAGGACAAAAGAAAGCACCCTGAACCACATTCCGGAAAACATGGGCAGTCCCACCAATTCCTGAGCCACCCCCACCGTAAAAGGATTACAGATTCCTGCTGCGAAACCACAGCCGGCAGCCAGAAGACTCATACCTATTCCCACCAGAGCATCCCAGCCCAGGCTGACTGCTAAAGCCACCACAATTGGCACCATGGGAACACATTCTTCAAAGGAACCGATAAAAGAACCAAGCGCCATGAAAAATAATGTAACCAGCGCCATTAACCGGTATCTGCTCTTTCCATAACGATAAGTGATCTTGTCCAGCATATATTTCATCAGACCGCATTTCTCCAGGCTGTTGAACACACCGCCGATCACCAGCAGGAAAACGATCACAGCGATCAGCGAGCCGCTGCCTTCTGCTCCCAGGACCAGGACCGGTGATAAGATCCACTTCCGGAACGGAATGCCGCCCTCCACATTGGTAAAGCCGCCGGTCGTATCGATGACCAGGTTGCCGTTAGCATCCGTAGTCCGGGCATACTCACCTCCGGGGATGAGGAAGGTCAGGATATAGGTCAGGACCATGAGCAGAAATATGATCACGGTTGCCGTGATAAAGGATTTGACGCTGATATTTAAGCCTTTTTTCTTCGTTTGTGTTGTCATATGATTCACCTTTGCATTCATGAATTCTATAATTGTACTTTTACCGATTTACCGGGCTGATACAGCATAACTCATTGTCTCGAATTTTGCAATTCTTTATGCCCCATTTTTCCCGCATTTTCAAGATCTTTGTACTAGTCAAGAAAAACCGTCACGAAAAATCAGACGTGAAAACACCCGGCCGCAGCCGGGTGCACCTTAAATCATAATATCTACTTTTCCTGTACAATAAACAAAGTATCCTCCAGAATCCTGGCCGCGCATTCCACCAGCCCGCTGCAAGGTCTGGACGCATAGTACTGCGGGGTTCTGGCTGAAGGAGCAGAGCTTTCTTCCCTGCCGTCTATGCCAAGAAGTTCTCTGCAGATTATAGTCCCTTTCTCTTCCCGAAAACGATCGGCCATCTGTCTTACCAGCTCATAGATATGAGCCTTGGCTTCTTCATCTTCCGGGTCAGCATTTCCTTCCTTTAATCCTGCAAGCAGGGCCATAGCCGATACCGGGCCGCATACTTCCCGCATCCTGCCGATTCCCGCTCCCATGGCACTGGCCATTTTAAGTGCAGTCTCTCTGTCAAAGCCAAAAACATCCGCATAAGTAGAAAAGACTGTCTGAGCACAGTTAAAGCCAGACTCAAAAGTGGCCACTGCCTGTTTCACTCTGCTTTCTCCAATAGGTATCCTGTTCATACACAGACCTCGTTCTCCATCTGACTGGTAATATATTCTTCCACGGCTTCCCTGGGCATAGACAAAGCCACAGCCAGTTCACCGTATACACAATCCTGAGCAATCTTCAGATATCTGGCATCTACCGCCGTAATCTTTCTGCCTGCTTCCAGCCGTTTCTGCTTCCTGATCCAGATTGTCTTGATGATCTTGATCCACTCATCGCATCGCTCTGTTCTCAGACAGTTCTTGTACTCCTGTTCCAGGAACTTTTCGTTGGAAATCGTAATCAGCGGAATCTGTGGTATCCTGCCGATCAGTTCATTTGCCTCTTCTTCCGTTAACACACGGCGAAGAGCTTCATCTGCCGTATCCACCGGGACATAGACGGTACTTGCTGCCATATATAAAGGCTTCAGAATATAATATTCCCTCTCCTTATCCACGCCGGAAATGTTCAGGGTCGTAATGTCTTCTATACTACATACACCTTTACTTCCGCATACTACTTTTTCACCTCTTTGAAACACACAGGGCCTCCTTTCTTTCGTCCTACAGCTCACTTCCAAGGCAGAATGCTGCCGTCTGTCTCCTACAGATATCCTTCTGTGCTGTAGGTATTATACTGTTTCTTGATCTTAATGATAATGGAACCGTCTTCCTGCTTGTTGGTTTCCAGAATCTCATATCTGGTATTTCTCCTGTCCATTTTCTTCTTATACTGCTCCAGTTCATCCTCCGGTCTGATAGTTCCTGTTGCATCAAAAAAACGGATTGTCTGTTCCAGACATGCACTTGTAATTCTTTTCACGGCAATTGCCTCCTTTACTAATATAACCATATTTTAGCAGATTCAAACGCGAAATGTCAGTAAAATTTGATTTCAAGAAGCATTTTCGTGATAATGCGCATATTTATTCCGGTGCTTTTTGTGAACTTTTGCAATCGTATATCGTTCATACAATGTTATAGTATTCCTGCAACTATAGTATCACAATTTAGTCCCTATACAGAAATATTATAACAATTTTTCTTTTTTCCTGCAATCCAAAACTAAAGCACAAATAAATTTTGTACAAAATGTCCTTTGATTTTTAAGGTTGATTCTGCTAAACTCCTAATTACAGCGTGTGGCGTTACTGCGTAAATCCGGTTGCAGCCAGATGCTTTTTTTATGCCTCAAAATCGGCTGCCGGCGATATAAGCTTATGCAATACGGCTGTCCGCAGTAATTTTAATAACGATCTATTATAAATGGAGGATTTCAAAATGAATGACTTAAAGACAAATACGTTCCTTGAACAGGAAAAGCTCACCACCCTGATGCGTAAATATGCCATTCCCTGCATCATCTCTCTGTTGGTAGCTGCACTTTACAATATCGTAGACCAGATTTTCATTGCAAATGCTGATTATCTGGGTTCTTACGGCAATGCCGCCAACACAGTAGTATATCCGCTGACCGTCATTGCCCTGGCAATTGCCGTGATGATCGGTGACGGCTGCTGTGCTTTCGTCAGCCTGTCCCTGGGTGCCGGCAACAAGGAAGATGCCCATAAGAGCATCGGCAATGCGGTTCTGCTCTGTGTTATCAGCAGTCTGGTTCTGACCGGCATCTATCTGATTTTCAGTGATGGCATCCTGGCTGCTTTCGGTGGAAAAGTAAATGAAGAGACCTTCCGCCTCTCCAAAGAATATTTCTTCTATATCACACTGGGGATTCCTTTTTATATGTTCGGTCAGGCCCTGAATCCCATAATCCGCTCTGATGGCAGTCCCCGATTTGCCATGATATCTACTCTGGCCGGTGCACTGCTCAACATCGTTCTGGACCCCATCTTTATCTTCGTATTTAAATGGGGCATGATGGGCGCTGCCGTAGCTACCGTCATCGGCCAGGTAGTAACCGCTCTGCTGGCTGTCTGGTATGGCCGCTATGGCAGCCATCAATAATATGATCAGAAAATACGGTGCATTAGACCCTGTCTTCATCCAGGCAGAATACGCTCAGATTCCTATGGCTGTCGTAGGTATCGTCATGAAATTCTTCCAGATTGTTATCTCTGTGGTAGTAGGCATGGCTGCAGGATGCATTCCTATCGTAGGCTACAATATGGGTGCCGGAAGAAAAGACCGTGCAAAGAAATTATTTACTTATCTGTTGACCGCCGAAGCCTGTGTGGGTGCCGTGGCACTGTTTATCGCCGAAGTATTCCCCGGACAGCTGATTCAGATCTTCGGGGCTGCCAATGAGAGCATTTACTATACCGAATTTGCACTGAAAGCATTTCGAATTTATCTGTGCATGATGATTCTTGCCTGCGTGAACAAGGCTACCTTTATCTACCTGCAGTCCCTGGGAATGGCTATGTTATCCACAGTTCTCTCCATGGTAAGAGAAGTCGTATTCGGCGTTGGCTTCGCACTGCTTCTGCCCCTGTTCTTTGGTCTGGACGGCGTACTTTATTCTATGCCGGTTTCAGATGTGCTGACTTTTATCATCTCTGTTGTTGCCATCTGGTATACTTACCGGGTAGTTTTATCCACTTCCAAAGAAAAGTAGTTCACATGATAACACAATCACGCCCCATGATATACTGGCTCATGGGGCGTGATCTTTTTCATTATTCTTTATCATTCTTTCCTTATTCTTCATCAATCCGCTCGACTTTGAATACATTGAGCGTATCCACATCCGGACATGCAAAAACAGCCGTTCCTTTTTCCTGTCCCGGTATCTCTCCGCCATATCGTAATATATCAATATAGGGAAAAGCAACGTGCATAGCCATTGGGCACAGGTTGCCCCGTTCCGTGTCGAAGTCAAAGCTATCGCCGATTTTATGCCCTCTATGGCATCCTCTCGGCCCCTTTCTGTCAATCAAAGTAATCTGAATCCTTGGTTTTTTCATCAATCCAGTACCTCTAAGCAGCTTTCAATGGGAATGCCTTTGAATTTATCCGCATTATGCCGGTTTCTCTCTATCATGGTTTTTGTGACATTCATTGCTTTCTCTGTACTTTCCACAATATTTTTGCCTTCCAGGACCTTTCCCATGAAAACAGAGGAGAAAATATCACCGGTACCCGGGAATCGCACCGGAATGCTGGTAAAGGGAAGAATGCTTCTTTCTTTTTTCTCATAATCATATACAACGACTGCTTCCCGGCAATCTACCACGGCGCTTGTAATCACAATGGATTTAGCACCCATAGCCAGCAGCTTCTCCAGCAGCCGGTCCACTTCCTCCAAAGTCATTCCGCTCTCTTGATACGCCTCACCTGCAAGACATGCCGCTTCCGTATAATTAGGCACAATATAATCTGACACCCTGACCAATTCTCTCATATGGGAAATGGTCTTTTCTGTGACTCCGTTATACAAGCTTCCTTCATCGCCCATAATCGGGTCCACGAAAATGGCGGCGCCTTTCTTTTTCTGCTGCTCACAGAACTCCGCTACCATCTTAGCCTGCTTTTCCGAAACAATAAAGCCGGTAGATACTGCATCAAATGAAAAGCCAAGTTCATCCCACACTTTGATCGTATTTGCCATATAATCCGTTGTTTCCAGGATATCAAATTTACCATAGTCCAGGGTGTTGGACACCAGGGCTGTGGGAAGATTATAGATGTGATGCTTCATGTGTGAAAGCACCGGTATCATTGCGGATAGGGCCACCTTGCCGTATCCCGCCATATCATTTATCAATAATATTTGTTTGCTCATACTCATCACCACTCTCTGTTCACATTGCAAATTACCAACATTATATCCCTTTTTGCTCGTAAATTCAATCAAAAAATTCACCATTTATTTTTATATTACTTCACGATTTATAACAATGTAAATCTGTTCTTCTGAAACCGCAGCAATCCCTCATCCCTCATTTTCCCAAGTTCACTTGACATCGCACTGCGGTCAACCGCCAGAAAATCAGCAAGCTGCTGCCTGTTGAAGGGAATCATAAATGTACCGCTGTTCTGACGCCTGGCTTCCTCTGAGAGATAAGTCATCAGCTTTTCTCTTGTGGAGCGTTTCTCCATATATCCCAGTTTCTGTACCAGATTCCTGTTCTTTTCCGAGATTGCAAAACATAAATTCTGTACCACAATCGAATGAAATTTGCAGGCCGATGAGCAGACCGTTAAAATTTTTCTTACATCAAAAAAGATAACTGTACTGTCTTCCACCACTGCCACATCGTTAGGCAACGCCCCGCTATCGGGTGCCGCATACGATTCTCCAAACATTTCACCTATGCCAATACTATTGATAATACTGCGTTTTCCCCAATAATCATCCCTTTGCACATGAAGACTGCCTTCCACCAGAACAGCAATATCCTTCAGATACTCCCCCTGCCGAAATACAAATTCACCTTTTTTATAGCTGCATAGCCTTGCCTGCAGACACCCAAGCATTGCAGTGATTTCCTCTTCTTCCACACCAACAAAGAGCTTTGTCTGTTTTAAAACCGGAATATATTTTTTCATTAAATTCTCTTTCTGTTGTAAAAACAACCGAATTATTTTCAGCATTATATTATAATATCACCATGAAGTCAAATATAAACATTAAACAGTAACTGCACAAAAAATCGGGAGGAAATAATATGATCAGAAAAATAATAAAAATCGACGAAGAAAAATGCATCGGCTGTGGTGCCTGTGCTGCCGCCTGCCATGAGGGCGCTATTGAGATGATAAACGGAATTGCAAAACTGACTCGCGAGGATTACTGCGATGGATTAGGTGATTGCTTACCGGCATGTCCTACAGATGCAATTTCTTTTGAGGAAAGAGAAGCACCTGCTTATAATGAAGCAGCAGTTCTGGCCGCCAAGCATCAAAAAGCTGCTCACACACTTCCCTGTGGCTGCCCCGGCACACAGTCAAAGGTCATCAAACGTGATAAAGATGCCTGCGATGCAGCAAATGCAATACCTGCGGCAAATACAGTACCTTCAGCAAGTCAGCTTTCCCAGTGGCCGGTTCAGATCAAACTTGTGCCTGTTAATGCAGCCTATTTCGATAATGCAAATCTGCTGATTGCTGCTGATTGTTCCGCCTACGCTTACGGCAACTTCCATAACGAATTCATCCGTAATCATATTGTATTAATCGGCTGTCCAAAGCTTGATGAAGGCGACTATGCCGAAAAGCTGACCCGGATTATCGCTGACAACAATATTAAGAGCGTAACGGTCACCCGTATGGAAGTTCCCTGCTGCGGCGGCATCGAAAATGCAGTAAAGAGAGCTTTACAGGCAAGCGGCAAGTTTATTCCCTGGAGAATTGTGACCATTTCAACTGATGGGAAAATATTAGATTAATTTAAAATAATGCTGCCGCACATGCCATTTTATTGGTGCGGCAGCACTTTCATATTATCTCACACTACAAATGTACTGATTTCTTTCCCTTCGTACCTTAGAGATTCTCTGGTATATTGATCTCTGAGTTGTTCCTTATTCTTATTGAAGCAAAAGGAAATCATCCAGCCTTTCTTCTGAGAACGGCTCTCCAAGTATCCTGCCAGCTGCTTTATACCTTCCGCATCTTTTTTCTCTCCATACCACTTTTTCAACTCAATGATATATTCTTCTGATCCATAAAATACAACAATATCCATACGGCTATTATCTCGTGTCTGAGGCTCTACCACATAATGACCGGTACCATTGATAATCGGCTTTAAAAAACACAAGAACAGCAATCTGCCCTGTTTTTCCAGAAAATCATCATCGTTGCTGCGGTACTCTGCTTTCATCAGTTCCTGGAATTTCTTCAAAATATGATTCATATCCAGTTTTCCATCCGCCGTCAGGAACTGACGTCTCGGTGTCTGCAACACAGATTGTTCCATAAGACGTTCTGCCACGAAATGGTCGTAAATATATGTTTCAAAAATAATATTAGATATCTGGCATAATCCATTTTTCTCAGAAATAATACCAAAAGTGATGCCAAGGTTGATTTCCGGATTAGATACCTTAAAAGGAATCTGATTTCCTTCCAACAAAATCTGTTCTATGAACTCACCAAATGACTTATTATTTTCTATATTTTTAATGACATCATCAAACAGCGTGTTAGAATTTTTCAATATCTCCCTTACTGCCTGCCGCACGCCTGATACATCCCACTTTTTCTGCCCTTCATCCGGCAGACGTTCATCTATCCACAAGCAGATCAGGCTAACAAGGAATGGATATCCCGCAGTATACCTGTATATTTCTTCTGAAACAGCTTCGATGTCCATACCATACATATGATCTTCTTCATATGCTTTCAGCATGGTTCCAATCTCTTTTGCCGAGAAACTCATATCCACCATGAAATCCACTGCCACATTCCAGGGCGAATTATATTTTCTTTCGTCATCCGGCCGAAGCTTCAGTTTCAGATTTTTGATATCATATACACCCGCCAGAATAACACTCTTAAATGTCACTGCGCCATATGCACGTTCCAGATACATCTCACGCAAGACTCCAAGGAAATTCAGGAAAAGCTGATTATCAGAACTCTTATCTACCTCGTCAATAAACAGAAGCACTTCCCTGTCAACTTCCGTACAGAAAGTTCTGATTCTCATCTTCAAACTGTCCATATCTTCTTTGGCGTCTCTGCATTCCCAGAAGCTTCGTAAATCACTGTCATAACCGGTCAACTTTAAACTATCGGAAACCCGGCCGCAAAACCTTCTTATAAAGGTATCCTCACTCTGAAATACTTCCGCTCCCATACCTTCAAAACTGATACTTACAACAATATATCTCTCTTTCAGCGCACGCCACAGCAACATCAGAGAAGTGGTCTTACCGTATTGTCTTGCCCTGTTGATCGTAAAATAACTATCCTGCTCAATCATTTTGGTAATCTGTTCAAGTTTCGCAGAAGTGTCAACCATATAATGTTTTTGCGGGATACACGTCCCTGTGACATTGAACCGCTTCACGATATAAACCTCCTGTATTGCTGTTTCGTTATCTGGCTTCATTTTATCATGTGCCTTAAATCATTTCAACCGTTTTATCCTCTTTTCTTCCAAGCTGATATTCCCGATCAAACTCCATGATAAATCCATTTTCCATCCTACAGGTAAATTTCTCCGGATCCTCTGTATTAGAGGCAAACATTCCATAGTGATTCGGCACATTGATCTTCGCGCCAATTTCAGCTGCTGTCTCTACCGCTTCATCCACATTCATATTCCCCAACTGACCGTTAATGCAGATAAATGTCACATCCGGCTGAAATTCTGCTATGGAAAACAGCTCCTTGTCATACAGGGTATCTCCGCTGAAATACAGCGTCATGCCTTCCGCCTTGAGAACAACGCCTATTGCTTCTACCGAATGTTTTGCATGGACAGCCGTAATCTCAACGTCCCGGATCAACAGGGAATCTCCCTCAGTGCAGGCCCGCACGTTGGTACGGCCAAGGGATTTCAGCTTTTCCCTCCCTTCATATGTTGTAATATAGAGAAGAGAAGGATCCATTTCTGCAACGGCATCCACATCCAAATGGTCCAGATGATTATGGGTACAGATGACTGCATCTGCTTTGATCTCTTTCGGATCAATGGGAGCTTTCACCAGCCGCTCCCGCCCGGCCACACGGTTCACCACATCAGACAGATACGGGTCTATGATTATCTCCGTATGCTCCGTCTTTATGATATAACCGCTTTGTCCAATCCATCTTATCTTCATTGTACGCTCTTGCCTCCGTCCACATAGATGCTCTGTCCTGTTATATATCTGCCTTTTTCAGAACACAGAAGGCTCACGATACCGGCACAGTCCTGCGGTTCTCCATAGAAGCCTGTGGGGATAGAAGCCATTACCTGCTTCGCATATTCTGCATCGGCAAGTGCCTCCATATTACGGTCAGTATAAATGACACCGGGCGCCACATTATTTACCGTAATCCCATCTGCTGCAAGCTGCAGGGACAGAGATTTTGCCATGTTGGTCTGGGCAGCCTTGGACGAAGAATACACCAGCATATCCGGATGGGGCTTTGCTTCCTGTACTGAACCGATGGTTACGATCCGGCCCCATTTCTGCTGCTTCATATGCGGCACTGCTGCCTGAATCAACATCAGCGAGGATACAAAGTTACAGTTTAACTGAGCATAGCATTCTTCCAAAGGAATCCTGCTCCAGGGATTGCGGATCTGCAGCGATGCATTCAAAACCAGCACATCAATATCTCCCATTTCCACAGCCAGTCTCTCAGTCTCCCGGGTATTGCACAGATCGGCCTGCAGTACAACGGCTTTCCCGCCGTTTTGTGTGATGATCTCCGCAGTTTCTTCTGCCTTTGCACGATTGCCGGCGCAGTGTACCAGCACCTCGTAGCCATCCTTTGCCAGGGAAATTGCGATTGCTCTGCCGATTCCCCTGGAGGAACCGGTTACAAGGGCACGTCTATTTCTGTTTTCACTCATTTCAATCAGCCTCCATTGGTCATAGTGAACATACTCCCAAATTTGCATCTGTGGCAGATGACTGCTTCTGTCATCTGCCACTGTATATTATAACGCAGTTTGGGTATCGTTGGGATCCCCATTTCTGGCAAGATCATATTCTTTTGACCAGTCCAGGTCACGGTAAGCAGCTCCTCTGGGATCTGTCTTGATCCAGTCAAGCAGCATATCCAGCATTTCTTCTGTCCAGGTATTCCTGTCAATCTGCGCTGTGGTAAATTTGTTCTGGCCGATCATCTCAAAACCAAAATCATCTTTTACATGAGTCTTAGCTGCGCCTTCTACCACATCTGCCACCAGATGACTGGGGATGAACAGCACACCGCCGCCGGCACCGAAGACAACATCTCCGGGCAGGCAGACTGCACCGCCGAAATTGGTTACCGTGTTAAAGCCGGTCATGATAAAATCTCTGATGGGGGTAGGGTCAATGCCGCGGTAATATACCTGTACGTCCGGCACCTGTTTCATCTGCTCCACGTCTCTGACACCGCCCCAGATCACAGCACCGCCGTTGCCGGTCCTGGTCTTGATAGCTGTGGTCAGGTTGCCGCCCAGAAAGGTTCCTTTATAGATTTTATCAAACATATCAGCTACTACCACATCACGCTCTCCCAGACTGTCAATGACCCACTGGTTATAATTTCCCTTACGCCCTTCTTCCGCACCTTTTGCAAACATCACATCATGCAGATCCGGTCTTGTGGGGCAGAAATTACAGGTAACTGCCCGGCCGATCAATTTTCTGCCGTCATCATGCAGCGCATGCATGGGATGCACGCCTCCGCCTACAAACTGGTTCTCATAGCCCAGAACGAAAATAGGCTTCCACACCTCTTCCAGCGTCATTCCACGCAAAGCATCCAGATATTTATCTGCCACCTTGGGTCTTCCGTCCGGCAGACGCTCTCCCTTCCACAGGGGTGTCAAGGCAATAATCTCTTCTCTATCATTAAAGTGCATATTTTTTACCTCTTTTCTGAAAATTTCATCTCCGGAGAACTTTAGCTCCAGATTCTGTCGTTGGAAAATTCCTTGTTCCACTCATCCGTAGACTCCCACATACCGGGAATATTCGGATTGATATGTTCTCTTATTACCTCTTCGTTCAGATCATCAAAGCCCAGGCCCGGCTTATCCGGTACTTTGATAAATCCATTTTCAAATACAGGCTTCGGAATTCCAGTCACCATGTCAGCCCACCATGGTACATCTACGGAATGGAATTCCAGTGCCAGTACATTATGCATGGCTGCTGCCACCTGCACTGCTGCCATGCAGGCCACGGGACTTTCTGCCATATGTATTGCCACTGCCACGCCATGCTCATCTGCAATATCACCGATCTTCTTCAGTTCCAGTGCGCCGCCGCAGGTCAGGATATCAGGGTGGATCACAGATACGCCGCCGGCTTTGATGATCTTTTCAAACGGCTCCTTTAAATACATATCTTCTCCTGTACATACCGGGATCGTGGTGCTGTTCTTCAGACGCACATACTGATCGGTATACATCCAGGGAACCATGTCTTCGATCCACGCCAGATTGTAGGGCTCCATTCTTCTTGCAAAACGGATACAGTCTTCCACACATACATGTCCGAAATGATCGATTGCCAGAGGCACATCATAACCGATGACTTCACGAACCTCTTTCACATAATTTTCCAGATAATCCAGTCCTTTTTCTGTCAGATGGATACCGGTAAAAGGATGTGCCATGGTAACAATATCATAGCTCTTCTGATGCTTTACCATATCGGCTGTCACGCTGCCGCCCTGTACATTCAGGATATGAGCTGCGTATTTCTTCATATCATCGATAAACCCAAGAGGAGCGTTGATGGTGCCGGGCTCATCCAGTAAAAGGCCTATTCCAAGATCCATCTTCAGGAAGGTAAATCCCATCTCCATCCGTTTCTTTAAGGCAAGACCCATGTCGTGCCCTGTGTGCTTTCCGTCTACATCAGTATCACAGTAAACACGCACTTCATCACGGAACTTGCCGCCTAACATCTGGTACAACGGTACACCGTATGCTTTCCCGGCAAGGTCCCAGAGTGCGATCTCAATGCCGGAGACACCCCCGCCCTGACGGGAAGGACCGCCGAACTGCTTGATCTTACGGAAAATCTTATCCACGTTACAGGGATTTTCTCCCAGGATGCGGCTCTTCAGCATAAGAGCATATGTTTTGCTGGATGCATCACGCACCTCACCGTAACCGCAGATGCCCTGATTGGTCATAATCTTTAAAATGGTACAACGTTTTGGTGCTCCATCGATGTCTACGAACCGCATGTCTGTGATTCTTAAGTCCGATGGACCGGAACAGGTATTAAAGCTCATTTTTCTTCTCCTTTTTGATGAAAATATTGGTGGGCAGCACTCCTTGAAACGTCCGCCTCAATCTAATCATATTTTAAGATGGAACATGATTATTTTCATCAACTATGTTACGGAGTTTGCAAACTATATTACGATTTTTCATACGGCAGCCTGCCAAAACATTTCACTCTGTTTATTGCTTTTTTGGAGCTGATAGTATACACTGAAAGTAATATTCACCAAAAGCAGCACCAAGGAGAAAGGAGCAAACCATGACCGTCACTTACGATATCGGAAACATAACAGACAGCCGCAACATCCCCCTGTTAAAGATGTGGCGGGTGGATGTGCCTGCCGGAAAGCGCCCTTTAAGGCAGCATCAACACCTTAATTTTGAGATCATGACGGTAAACGGAGGCAGCGGAACCTATACCACTGCTTCTGCCGAGTATCCAATCTGCGTGGGCGATGTCTTTGTCTTTTCCAGCAATGAATCCCACTGCATCACGAATGTAGGAAAAGAAGGTCTGCAGATTACCAATCTGCAATTCGATCCTATGTATTTACGAAACGATCAATATGGTACAGGTGACAGTCTTTCGTCCGGAAGTCTGAATTTCTGTTTTGGTCACAGTCCGGAATTCTGTAGCCGCATCCCTGCATCGGATGCCGCGAAACTGACCGCTCTCCTGTCCCATATTCGCAGCGAACTTACCGGGAAAGAGCAGGAATATGCTTTGTCCGTAAGGTCTTACCTGAACCTGATTCTCATTCGTCTGATCCGGGACTTCCACTATGCAGAAGAGCATTCAGGTATCAACCGCGATCAGTATCAAAGCATCGAACAGGTACTTTCCTATATCGATCTGCATTTTGCCGAGAAAATATCCCTGCAGGAGCTTTCACTCCTTGCAGGGCTTACACCAAATTATTTCAGTACCTTATTTAAACAGGTAAGCGGTATGACTTTGTGGAATTATATCAGTGCCAAGCGGATCGAGAAAGCTGCTCATTTGATCGCCTCAAACGACACCCAGCAAAATATGATTGATATTGCAATAGAGTGCGGCTATAATAATACCGCCAACTTCAACAAAGTCTTTAAGAAAATCACAGGTATGACTCCCAGGGAATATCGAAGCAGCGGGCAGGGGCTGATCAGCTGATGCTAAAATCAGCCTCAAAGGAATTTTCACCCACAATATCAACTCCAACTCTTTTTACAAGGCATATAAAAGATGCTTTGGGGAGCCTCCCCTTGCTTACCGTAACCGGGAAGGTAAAGAATAAAAGAAAAAGCAGAAGGCTCATTTTCAGCCTTCTGCTCCCCATAATCCATATTCTCATTAATAACAGCTCTCAAAAATCGCTTTGATCACATCATAATCCATGTCGATATAGCTCTTTACACTTCGCTGTTTGCCAAAAGTGCACAGGTCAGCCAGCCTGTCTGCACAATTCTCCGGAATCCCGAAGTCACGCAGCTTCACCGGCATATCCAGCGATGCAAAGTACTCTGCCATCTTCTCAACACC
The DNA here is from genome assembly GCA_045124375.1 of Acetatifactor sp. Classification (GTDB taxonomy): domain Bacteria; phylum Bacillota; class Clostridia; order Lachnospirales; family Lachnospiraceae; genus Acetatifactor. Next base: position 17,759 of record JBGVLR010000268.1, on the reverse strand, counting down.
CAACGCTGCTGCCTTCTCATCATCAGCCTCCGTCACATCCCAGACACGTCTGGCAAACTGTGCAAACCTCTGAATGTTGTACCGGTAAACATATCTTCCCCATGCAGGGAACAACACGGCAAGTCCTGCCCCATGAGCAATATGGTCAAACTCACCGCTCAGCGCATGCTCCAGCTGATGCACGGCCAAGGCATTCTCTCTTCCACAGCCGGTCAGATCATTATGGGAAAGACTGGAAGCCCACATCACCGTGGCTCTCGCCTCATAATCGCAGGGATTCTCCATCAGCACCTTTCCGGCATCCACAACCGACTTCAAAAGGCTTTCCGCTATCCTGTCAGTCAGATCGGTGGGGTCACACACTGTAAAATATCGCTCCATGGTATGAGCCATAATATCCACAACACCGCACGCCGTCTGATATTTATTCACCGTATAAGTAAGCTCCGGATTACAGATAGCGAACTGACACCTGTTAAAATCGCTGTTAAAGCCTCTCTTCATATTCTGTTCCAGATTGGTAATTACCGCTGAAGAGCTCATTTCGCTGCCTGCTGCCGCAAGGGTCAGCACACAGCCCACGGGCAATGCCCTGGTAACAGTGCTCTTTCTCGTGGGGTAGTCCCAGGGATCGCAGTCGTTCGCCGCACCCGCTGCCGTATATTTGCAGGAATCGATGACACTTCCGCCGCCTACAGCCAGCATCAGCTCTACCTTCTCTTCTTTCGCCCGTTTCACTGCCTCTCGCACAAAAGTAATCTTGGGATTGGGCTCTACGCCGCCCATTTCAACTACTTCAATGCCACTTGTCCTGAGAGACTCCATGATCTCATCATACAATCCGCTCTTCTTGATGCTTCCCTTACCATACTGAAGCATGATCCTGGTATAACCATACCCCTTAATGATCTCTCCGACCTCTCTGTGCTTTCCTTTTCCGAAATAAACCTTCGTCGGCGCATAATATACATAATCCTGCATTGCATCCCCCGTCCTTTCTTCCTGATGTTATAATCTATATTAAGCCATCTTCCCGAAAGTGTCCAGTACTTTTCTGACGAGACACATGCAGTCCCGCTTTTCAGGATTTCCTTACTTTTCAAATCCTATCATCAGTCCGCCCTTTTCCGCATAAAAGCTGCACAGTCCACAGGTCTCTCCGATCAAAAGATCTGTTTTGGGGTATTCCTGCAGAATCTGCTGCTTTAACTGCTCCGCTGCCGATAAGTTATCGCAATGATCCACACGAACCTTGCCGCCCTTAAATCCCATCTCTTTCATACGGCTGATGATCTTAGCCAACGCTTTCTTTTCGCCGCGGCATTTATCCATGGGCTCCAGTTCTCCCCCTACACTGGCTCTTCCTACAATGCGGATGCCAAGCGCTCCGGCCACACCTGCTACCAGAGGGCTGACCCTTCCGTTATTGGCCAGATTTTTCAGGGATTCCAGGGAAAACATCAGTCCCGTACTTTCCTTATATGCTGAGATCTCATTACAAATTTCTTCAAATTCTTTTCCCAGTTCAATGAGTTCTGCTACTTTTTCAATCAGAATCTGCATCTCCGGTCCTGCAGACAGTGAGTCTACTATAAAGACGCTCCGCTCCGGATATTCTGCCTCATAATCTGCTTTGGCCACACATGCAGCGTTATAGCTTCCGGAAAGCGTACTCGTAATGGTAAAACAAAAGACTCTCTCCGCATCCCCAAACGCATCCAGCCAATCTGAAACACTGGGACAGGCCGTACCTGATTTTCCCTTATAATCCTTTAAATAAGCCACCATCTCACTAACATCCAGTGCCGGATCATCTACAAATTCTCTCTCATCTGTACGTATCTTCAACGGTACTGTCGTGAAATCTGCAGATGTCTCCATCTTTCTTAAATTTACTCCTGAATCCGAAACAATTTTGTAATGCATCTCAACCTCATCATACGTTTTCAATTACTTTATTATAGGTTTTTCAAAACCCTGTTACTTGTCAAATAATACCACGTAGCAGAGAATGCGTCAAGTATTTATGCAAAACTAATGTTTATTGACATTTATTGGAAGCAGAAATATAATAGGGATATGAAAAACGAAATGAAAAAAGAGCTGGCAGATTCCATCAAGCTGTTTCATTTACCGAGATATGCGGAATTGTCAGACGTAGGACTTTATCTGGAACAGACAACTAAATATATCAATCAGTGTCTTGCACCTTTAGGCTGTGTAGAGATCACAGGATCCATGATCAGCAATTATGTCAAGAAAGGATTGGTTGCAAACCCTGTGAAAAAGCAGTATTTCAGGGGACATATTGCACATCTGATCTGCATTACACTGTTAAAAAGCGTGCTTTCACTGGAAAATATCAACGATTTCTTTCTTCGTCAGCAGAAAGTCTATACAGACGAGACTGCTTATGACTATTTTTGCATGGAGTTGGAGAATGTTCTGTTTTACCAGTTCGGCCTGAAAGATGAAGTTGAGAACATCGGCGTAACTTCTTCATTTGAAAAAGAAATGTTGGAAAGTGCCATCATTGCTGTGTCCAACATTATCTATTTAAATACCTGTTTCCAGATTCTGAGAGAAAAATAAATTCCAATAATCCAAAAGGCTGACCATTGTTCCTGAATGAACCGTCAGCCTTTTCTCTTTCACTCTATTGCTTTCAACCTATTAATTTCACTCGCTTACTGAATCAAATAGACAAAATAAGCTGCATAAGCCAACAACATCACCACGCCTGCGGGTCTGTTCAGCTTCTTTTTCATGATCACGCATACCCATAAAAATACTGTAGCTCCAATCGCTACGATACTGTCCACCATGAAGTTGGCGCTGTAGGCAACAGGAGTGATCAGTGCGGTGCTGCCTACTACAAAAAGGATATTGAAAATATTGCTTCCTACAATATTGCCTACTGCAATATCTGATTTTCCTTTGATTGCAGCAGTTACACTGGTCACAAGCTCCGGCAGGGAAGTTCCGAGCGCCACTATGGTCAGTCCGATGAAACGCTCGCTCATACCAAAGATTCTTGCAAGAGAAGTTGCGGCGTCTACCGTAATATCACTTCCCCATACGATCATTACCACACCGATCAGCACCAGAAGCACCAACCTGAGCGGCGTATCTTTCTTGGACAGCGGCGGGATCTCATCATCGGAAGGCTGTCCGTTCTTTGCCATACGAAGCAGATACAGCAGATAGATGATCATGAATACCCATAGGATACCACCTTCCAATCTTCCTACGGTACCGTCAAAGACGCCGAAAACAGTCAGCAAAACGGATACCGCAATCATAAAAGGTATCTCGCATTTAATAGTGGACTTCTGTACCGATACGGCACGAATCACAGAAGTCAGTCCCAGGATAATGAGAATATTCAGGATATTACTTCCCAAAACATTACCAATGGTAATCTCTGCACTGCCCTTCATAGCTGCAGAAATACTGACAGCAGCCTCCGGCATGCTGGTTCCCATAGCAACAATCGTCAGACCGATTACCAGCTGTGGGATACCGAACATGTCCGCAATCTTGGATGCACTGTCTACAAACCAGTCAGCACCTTTCATCAGCATAATAAAACCTACGATCAACAGTGAAACCTGAAGTATAATTTCCATTTTTTCCTCCTTTTTGGAAACACAAAAAAGACTCCTAACACTCGCCTGAGTGCTAAAAGTCTTGTCCTCTCATGAGTATGAAAGCGCATAACCCACGGTTAACAACCGGTGTATGTTGGATCACACGTTACAACTGCTCCCTTTTAACTCAAAATAACTTACCACAATCCTAATACATCTGTCAAGAATAATATTTCCGGGCCACCGCATAAATTATTCATCAGCACTGGTAAAAAGCCCGGTTGCTGCAGCTCAATCCCGCGCCGCCACACCCACCTTCTCAATTCCTGCCGCCTTTAACAGCTGGCCCGTATATGGATTGCTGTGTGCTGTATAAATCTTCTGCGGCGTGCCGCGCTCCACAATCTCCCCGTCTTCCATGATGATGATATTATCACAGAGCTGATAAACCACCCTGAGGTCATGGGAAATGAACAGAATGGCAAGTCCCATCTCTTCCTTCAGCTTCTGTAAAAGCTTGAGAATCTGGGCCTGCACGGTCACGTCCAGTGCGGAAACGGGCTCATCTGCTACCAGCACCTTGGGTTCACTCATCAGAGCCAGGCCGATACCAACCCTCTGTCTCTGTCCGCCGGAAAGCTGTCTGGGATACCGATCTGCAATTTCAGGATCCAACTCCACTTTCTGAAGCATCTCCTGTACTTTTCTGCGCCGTTCTTCTCTGGTATATCCGCCTTTTATTTTCAAGGGCTCCTCCATGATCCAGCCAATGGTCTTTCTGGGATTTAAGGAGCTATAGGGATCCTGGAAGACCATCTGAATACTTCCTTCGGCACAGCTGATCTGTCCCTGATACTTCCGGTTCAATCCCACGATGACCTTAGCCAGGGTACTTTTCCCGCAGCCGCTCTCTCCTACCAGACCAAGGACTTCTCCTTTGTGCAGATCAAAGCTGACCCCTTTCAACACTTTCTGTTCCTGACTCTTACCGAATACGCCCTGCGCGGAATGATAGCTGACATGAATATCTGTGGCCGCCAGAACCACTTCTTCCCCGCTGAAATCCTTTTCTTCCTTCACATCCTCACAGTTGGGAATGGATGCGATCAGATGCTTCGTATACTCCTGCTGCGGATTCTGAAAGATCTGTTCCACATTTCCCTGTTCTACGATATAACCGTTCTGCATGACTACCACACGCCTGCAAAGCTTACGAACCAGGCTCAGATCATGAGAAATGAACAGGATGGCTGTCTTATGTTCTCTGTTCAGCTTTAACAGCAGTTCAATAATCTCCGCCTGAATCGTCACATCCAGTGCAGTGGTAGGCTCATCTGCGATCAAAAGTCCGGGATGACACACAATAGCTGCTGCGATCATAACGCGCTGCCGCATACCGCCTGACAGTTCATGGGGATATTGATCATACACTTTCTCCGGGTTGGGAAGTTCTGCTTCCGTAAGCGCCCAGATAGCCCTTTCATAACGCTCTTCTTTGCTCATGTCGGTATGAATCCGCAGAGCCTCTTCCACCTGCCATCCGATGGTTTTCACCGGATTCAGGCTGGTCATAGGCTCCTGGAAAATAATCGCAATGTCATCTCCCTGAAGCTCTCTCATCTCGCTTCTGCTGCAGGTAAGAAGCTCTTTTCCCCCAAAGAGGATTTCGCCTTCTTTCTTCATATCCCGTCTGGAAAGCAGACCGCAGATTGCCAGGGCACTCATGGTCTTACCGGACCCGGATTCTCCCACAACGCCCACGATGTCTCCCTCTTCCATAGTGAGATTGAAACGATATACCACAGTCTCCGGCAGAGAATGATCATGAAATTCTATGTTTAAATCCTTAACCTCAAGCATACACTACCTCTCTTCCAGTCCATCAGCCAGCAGGCTCAAGCCCAATACCAGGAGCACAATGGTAAGTCCGGGGAACAATGCGTAAGAAGGCTTGGAGAACAGATAGGTCTGCGCCTCTGAAAGCATTCTTCCAAGGCTGGCATCCGGCGGCTGTACGCCGATTCCCAGATAACTCATTCCTGCTTCCGCAAGCACAGCATTGTTGAACCCAATCATCACAGTGGGAATCAGTACCGGCATAATATTAGGCAAAATATGCACAAACATGATGCGCAGATGGCCACAGCCCATGATACGGGCATTTTTCACATAGTCCATTTCACGCTGTTTCAGATACTGGCTTCTCACTACCCTTGCAAAACTGGGAATAAATGCGATTCCCAGCGCCACAATGACCTGATATTTACCGCTGCCCAACAGGCTGATCACCACCAGTGCCAGTAAAATACTCGGAAAAGCGAACAATGCATCGATGATTCTCATCACGATTTCGTCCACCCAGCCCCCGAAGTAGCCGGTAAAGGCACCGATCAGGATTCCCACACCTGCGCCGATTCCCACGGTTCCCAGAGCCACCAGTAACGTGGTCCTTGCGCCCACCATGACACGGGTAAAAATATCTCTTCCGTAGTTATCACAGCCAAACGGATGAGCCAGGCTCGCTCCGGCAAATTTCAGTTCGATGTCCATAGCCTCCGGATCATAGGGCAGGAAAAAGATTCCCACAACAATCATAAGAAGCATGATACCGGTCAGGATGGCGCCCATTATCAGATTAAAGTTTTTTCTCTTCTTCATGATGCCTCCTCCAGTCGAATACGGGGGTCAATCCACTGATAGATAATGTCCACCAGACCATTTATAATGATCACTGTCGCTGCCAGACATACGATCACTGCCATAACCACAGGATAATCACGATTGGAAATAGAAGTCATCAGGATACGCCCCATTCCGGGTATGCCGAATACCTGCTCCACAATGATACTTCCCGCAATAATGTCCGTAAAGGTCATTCCCAGGAAAGTAATGATGGGAAGCATCGCATTCTTCAGCACATGCTTATACAGCACCCCTTTGGTGTTGTTTCCTCTGCTGTAAGCAGTCCTGGTATAATCCATTTTCTTTTCCCCGATGAGACCGCTGCGAAGCAGCTTTACCGTCATGGATATCTTAGGCAAAGCAATGGCAATGGACGGGAAGATCATGTACCCCAAAAAGCCTGCCACACTCTGAGTATAAGATACATATCCTCCCGGTGTGAAAAGCTTCAGGACAATTCCGAATAATAAGGTAATCAGGATACCTGCAAAGAAAGCCGGCACAGCCATGATGACCTGATTCAGGGCATAAATGATCTTATCCGCCACACTTCCTTCGTGCTTTGCCGTATACAGCCCCAGTGGAATAGACACAACTACGATGATCAACATGGACATAACGCTCATGGTCACCGTAATGGGTACTTTATCCGCCAGCATCTCGCTCACCGGCAGCCCATAGCTGTAGGACTCGCCCATGTCCCCTTTTATAAAGGAAAACAGCCAGTCACCGTATCTGATTAAGAATGGCCTGTCCAGCCCCATCTCTTTTCTCAGTGCTTCCACTCTTTCCGGTGTCGCCTCCGTTCCCAGCTTTGACAAAGCCGGATCCCCCGGTATTACCGTAAAGCACAGAAAGACCAGAAAAGAGACCAGTAAAAGCGTAAGGCACATGGTCACAATTTTTTTACCAACGTACTTCACCTGTGGTCTCCTCTCATTATCACACTTGCAGGCACAGTCTGACGCCTATGCCTTTATTTCTTTATTCCTCTCCCACAATGTACAGCTTGGAATAATCCTGTACATACAGCGGGTAAAATTCATATCCTGCATACTTCTTGTTCAGTGCCACGAATTCAGCCATGTCCTGAATATATACATTCGCTGCAGTCTCTGTCAGAATCTGCTGACACTCCTTAAATGCTGCCGTGCGCTCTTCCTCATCAGTCGTTCCCACTGCTCTTGCATAAGCAGCATCATACTCGGGATTGCTGTAATTGATGAAGTTCTTGGAGCTGTCGGAATTAAATCTGAGCAACATGGAACTTGCGGTCAGGGAAGAAGCATCCAGCCCCACGATCGTAGCTTCATACTTTCTGCCTGCATAGACATCGCTGAGCCATGTCTCCCATTCAATCAGTTCGATCTTGGCATCCACACCGATTGCTTTCAGTTCCTCCGCAACTACCTGTGCAGTCTCAATGTGAGGCGTGTAGTTGGATGGTACCTTTATAGTGAAAGAAAATCCATCCGGGTAGCCGGCTTCGCTTAACAGCGTTTTGGCCTTTTCCACATCCTTGGTATAATAATCAGCCAGTTCCGGCATATAGTACTTGCCGAATGCAGGGAACATGGAACTGCCTACCGGGGTACCGTGTCCTTCGGAAGTCATATCCAGAATATACTGCTTATCAATGGCATAGCAAAGGGCCTGACGAACTTTTTCATTATTAAAAGGCTCTGCTCCATTGTTCAGATACAATGCCTGTACCAGATTCATGGTTCCTTCCAGTACTTCAAACTGATCGCTCAGCTGAGAAACCTGGGTTGTGGTCAGTCTGGCAAACATATCGATAGAACCGCCGTTCAGATTCATGACAATGGAATCTGTGTTAGCACATACTTTCAGGATAACTTTCTCAATATGAGCTGCCTCTCCCCAGTACTCGTCAAACTTCTCCATAACGAAGCTCTCCTGCGGCGCATGGGACACGAACTTATAAGGTCCTGTACCAATCGCTACGGAATCCGGTGTGGTGTTGGATGCCGGAATAATCGCGGTATCCATGGATGCCAGGAAATCAGCATCGGGCTCTGCCAGCACGATTTCAATAGTCTTATCATCAGGCGTATTTACGCTGACAATATTAGAAAACGCCGCTACCAGAGGTCCACCCTCACTTGTATCGGCGCAACGTTCAAGCGAATATTTGACATCCTCTACTGTGACCAGGCTCCCATCATGGAATTTCACACCCTCTCTCAGGGTAAATGTGTAAGTCTTCTCGTCTTCTGATACTTTGTAATCACTAGCTACAGCAGGGTTTAAATTACCATCGCTGTCCGGCTTCACCAGACCTTCAAACATGTTGAAAAATACCTCTTCTGTTCCTGCCGCAACTGCTTTGTGTGGGTCAAGACTGTCCTCTACGTCCTGAGGTATTCCAATGGTAATCTGAGATTCGGTACTCTCACCCTGCCTCTTACCTGAGCATGCCGTCAGTGTAAGGGCCAGTGACAACACAACCATCAGAAGAGCTTTTAAATGCTTCTGTTTCATTGTGTGTTCCTTTCTCAAACATATAAAATTCCGTGTTGTCTTAACAACAACTGTTTACAAGGACATTGTAAACCAGTATCTCCCAAAATGCAAGATATATTGATTGTGTCCTGAAAAAAGTGCACGGATGGCTTTTCCTTGGCATAGATTAATGATGTCAGACTGTCCGGAGGTGTATGTATGAATAAGACATTGTGGGAACTTGAGCCCGGTGAAACAGGAATTGTAGAAAAAATAAGCTGTGACCGCAGCCAGCACAGGCGCTTGCTGGACTTAGGTTTTGTAAAAGAAAGCGAAATCCTCTGTGTGGGGAAAAGTCCCCTGGGAGATCCCAAGGCATATCAGGTCCGCGGGGCAGTTATTGCAATCCGAAAGAAAGAGGGAAAAAATATTTTGCTGAAAGAAAACCAGGCTCCTGCCGCTGATACTCCCACTCATAAAGTCATAGCCGTAGCCGGCAACCCAAATGTAGGAAAAAGCACTCTTTTCAACTCCCTGACAGGCTTAAAGCAGCACACCGGCAACTGGGCCGGCAAGACCGTGGGCAGCGTCGGCGGATTCTGTGAAAGCAAGCATCATTCTTATCTGCTGGTAGATATTCCGGGCACTTATTCCCTGGTACCTCACTCCGGGGAAGAGGAAGCAGCCTGCGACTTTCTGTGCTTCGGCAATCCCGATGGTATAGCCGTTGTCTGTGATGCCACCTGCCTGGAACGTGGGCTGAACCTGCTTTTACAGGCTTTGGAACTGACCCCTAATGTAATATTGTGTGTCAATCTGATGGACGAAGCCAGACGCAAACAGATTCAGATTGACTTAGAAAAACTGGAAGCACTGCTAAAAATTCCTGTGGTGGGAACAGTTGCTCACTGCCCCCGTTCCGGGGAATTATTTTTGACAGCCCTTGACCGGATTGCCTGGGATTCTTGCCCTGTTCTTCCTCATATTACATATGATCCTGTTATTGAACAGACACTGGCCTCGGTTCAGGAAGAACTGGCAGAGCTGTTCTCTCAGGCGCAGACCGCTCAGGAACATATCTCTCAGGCGCAGCGCACTCAGGGCCAGGTTGCTCAGGCACAGACCGCCCAGGAACATGCCTCTCAGGCGCAGACCGCCCAGAAACCGGAAGCATACCGGCATGCGCAGAAGCTGCCGCTCCGCTGGCTGAGCCTGATGCTGCTTGAAGGAGAATTTCCGTTTACCGATTGCCGGACTCGCTTCCCCCATCTCTCCCATCAGCTTGAACAGATCCGTGCCAAAGGGTGGGAGCAACTGACTCTGGCAGGTTATACCGCAAGTTCTTTCAGTGCCGGTGTCGTCTCTGCCGTTTCTCAAAAAGCCGCCGAACTCTGTGGTCAGGTGGTCACAGCGCCTGCCTCGGATTCCACTGCCAATGACAGACATCTTGACCGTTTCCTGACCGGCCCCCGGACTGCCTATCCTGTGATGCTGCTTGGCCTGCTTTTCCTGTTCTGGCTTACTATAACAGGCGCCAATTATCCCTCACAGCTTCTTTCGAATCTGCTGACCGGAGCAGAGAAGTATCTGGATGCTTTCCTGCTCCGGCTTCATGTCTCTGATTGGCTTAGAGAGCCTGTGGTATACGGAATCTATCGGACTGTAGCATGGGTCGTATCTGTCATGCTGCCGCCCATGATGATTTTCTTTCCGCTGTTTGCATTGTTGGAAGATGTGGGGTATCTGCCCCGGATTGCCTTTAACCTGGACTGCTGTTTTCAAAAATGCCGCTCCTGCGGCAAACAGGCTCTGACCATGGCCATGGGCTTTGGCTGCAATGCCGCCGGCGTCATGGGCTGCCGCATCATCGACTCTCCCAGAGAGCGGCTGATCGCCATACTCACCAATTGCTTTGTCCCCTGCAACGGGCGTTTTCCCATGCTGATTGCACTGATCAGTATTTTTTTCCTGCCTCAAAACACCTCATCTGCAATCTCCACTTCCCTATTGGCCGCAGTCTGCCTGACGCTACTGATTCTGCTGAGCATTGTGATGACATTTCTGGTATCTGCCCTGCTCTCTTCTACCATATTAAAAGGTGTTCCCTCTTCCTTTACCCTGGAGCTTCCGCCCTACCGCAAGCCCAGAATAAGGAACATCCTGCTTCATTCCCTGAAAGATAAGGTCATTTACCTGTTGGGCAGAGCATTGGTCACCTCCGTTCCTGCCGGTCTGCTGCTCTGGCTGATGGCCAATCTGCAGATTAACGGCAGTTCTCTTCTTACCCGCTGTGCCGGCTTCCTGGATCCCTTTGCAGGGCTGTTGGGACTGGACGGGATGATCCTGCTTGCCTTTATCCTGGGGCTCCCTGCCAACGAAATCGTCCTTCCCATCATTCTTATGGCTTACTCCAGCCGAGGTAGCCTGCAAGCCCTCTCGGATTTTGACGCTATAAAGGAACTGTTAATAGCAAATGGCTGGACCTGGGCTACTGCTGTCAGTACCTGCATTTTCTCACTGATGCATTGGCCCTGCGCCACCACTCTGCTGACAATCCGCAAGGAGACCGGAGGCCTCAAGTGGATGTTGTTATCAGTGGTGATTCCGGCGGTGTGCGGATGTCTGCTGTGCATGGGGTTTACGGCGGTAGTGCGTCTGGCGGTTTGATATCGATGGCAGGGGACACCCTGCCATTTTGCACTTTGCTCATCATATACACTTTATTCATCATTTTTCAGTTGACTTATGCACCATAATTTGGTATATTTTAACTATCATTAATTATCCTATTATCTGTTTTTCGATTCGAACAGTTCGTTCATTATCCCAAAACAGAAAAATTTAATAATGCACACATTTCTGGTATTCAGAAATTTTGATTACTATTTATTGACTTACGTATTATTACGTGTCATAATAAAGAAAGGAGTTGCCCAAGATGCCCCTAACCTCACAAGAAATGATCAAACTACTAAAGAAGAATGGTTTTAAAACTGTCAGTCAAAATGGCTCTCACGTTAAAATGCGTAATGTACAGACCGGACAAACTATTATCATTCCATATCATTCAAAAGATTTGAAAAAGGGCTTGGAACAGGCCATTCTTAAACAGGCCGGCTTAAAATAAACTATGTGGAGGTATCATATGAATAAATTGTTTTATCCTGCAATATTTCATACAGCAGAAGAAGGTGGATTCTGGATCACCTTTCCCGATATTCCAGAATGCGTAACTCAAGGAGATAATATGCAACAAGCTTATGAAATGGCTGTTGATGCATTGGAATTAGCGCTTACCAGTAGAATAGAAGAACACTTAGATATTCCGCTTGCCTCAGAACCAAACGATATTAGTATCGAAGTTGGTTCATTCTGCGTAATCGTTGAATTCGATTTACTGTCATATAAGAAAAAAACTAATTCAAAAGCTGTGAAAAAAACACTAAGCATCCCTTCTTGGCTCAACGAAGAAGCCACCGCTTTAGGCATTAATTTTTCACAAGTACTTCAGGAAGCCTTAATGCAAAAAATCACCAGATAGTACACTTAATAAAAAAGTCGCAGATAAATGTGGTGCAAATGAAAAGGATGCCGAGTTTATCGACATCCTCAAGTGCGGATAACAGGATTTGAACCTGCACGGTCGCCCACTGGAACCTAAATCCAGCGCGTCTGCCAATTCCGCCATATCCGCTCATATCCTGCCTGTCACTTTCTGACAGGCACTTTATGATTATAACCTCATATTCACAGCTTTGTCAAGCGGCATTTCACGCAGCCCCGTCAGCCCTCCGCTGCTTTCAATTCCGCTTCCTGCGCTCCGGCATGTGCCTCCCCGATATGACTGATGACGTTCTTATAAATCTTTCTTAAGAAAAACGCACTCATGGCCACACTCATCAGTTCCGCAATGGGGAATGATAACCAGATCAGATTCACATTACCTGACAATGACAAAAGATACGCCACCGGCAGAAGTACGCACATCTGACGGGCCACGGAAACGATCATGCTGTAGATACCATTTCCCAGTGCCTGGAATACACTTCCCACCACGATACAGAAGCCTGCGAATACAAAGCTTAAGCAGATGGTTCTAAGGGCCGGAACACCGATCTCAATCAGTTCCGGTGTGGCATTAAAGAGCCCGATCAGCTGCCTGGGGAATATTTCCATGATCAGCAGTCCCACAAGCATGATGCTCACTCCATATTTGATGGCAGTCTTCATAGTAGCAATGACACGTTCCCGCTTACCTGCACCGTAGTTGTACGCAATGATGGGCACCATGCCATTATTCAGTCCGAATACCGGCATGAAGATAAAGCTCTGCAGCTTATAGTAAATTCCAAATACCGTCTGGGCTGCACCAAAGGAAGCCAGGATCAGGTTCATTCCATAAGTCATGACAGAACCGATGGCCTGTACTACGATGGAAGGCGCACCCACCTTATAAATATTTAATATCAGATGACCGTCCGGTCTGAACTTCCGGAAACTGATATGAAGTTCATGATTAAACTTAAAGTTGAAGAAAACAGCCAGGCAAGCAGCTACAATCTGCCCAATTACAGTGGCTATCGCCGCACCTGCCACTCCCATTTTAGGCATACCAAAATATCCGAAAATCAGAATGGGATCCAGAATCAGGTTAACGATCGCACCCACTCCCTGAGTAATCATCGTATAGAAAGTCTTTCCCGTAGCCTGCAGCAGTCTCTCAAAACAAGTCTGCATAAAAATACCGATACCCGCTGTACAACATATGGTCAGATAAGTCACTCCATACTCACGCACTTCCAAAATATCGGTCTGACTGGCAAAAAACGGCCGGCTTACGAAGATTCCGATCAGCGCAAATAAAATGTAGCTCATCAATTCTATGAAAATACCATTTACAGCTACCTTATTGGCTTTCTCAAAGTTCTTCTCTCCCAATGTTTTGGATAAAAAGGCATTGATACCTACCGCCGTACCTACCGATACTGCAATCATCAATGACTGAACCGGAAATGCCAGTGATACGGCTCTCAGCGCATATTCATTAATCTGAGATACGAAAATACTGTCCACCACATTATAAAGAGCCTGCACCAGCATAGATACCATCATCGGCAGAGACATGGACAATAAGAGCTTATTAATGGGCATGACACCCATTTTATTTTCCTGCTTCACATTAGTTTCCTGCATCGTTTTACTTTCCTGTTGTACTTTACTTTCCTGTTGCATATTCTATCCTTTCCCGTAAATCTTTTTGAGCCTTAGATAGGATAACACTTATATTTCATTTTTTCAACTCTAATATGCAAAATTCAGTTCATACAGGGAAAATAATGGTATCTCCTCAATATTTCTTTCCAGATCAGCATCTCCCACATATTGAAATCCGCATTTTTCATACAGCCTTTTGGCAGGAAGATTGTCAGGAACAACATCCAGGCGAATCGCCTTGTAATTATGGCTTCTTGCATACTCGATACAATATGCAGTCATCTGTCTGCCGATCCCCTTTCCCTTCAAAGAGGGTTCTGCCGCAAGCGTATGACAGACCATATAATCCCCTCTTTGCAATTGCGTACTCCAGGCAGCATTCTCATATTTGCCCTGGGGATCATCATTCAAGACAAATGCACCCACTACCATATCTTTCTCAAGACACACAAACTGGCATCCCTTCCCCGTCATTTCTCTGACAGAGCTTTCAGAAGGATATTCCTGATAGCTCCACTTGGGATAATTTATATTTTCACACAGATTTTTCACTACATGGTCATAAAACCTGCCGACAGCAGCGATATCTTCTACTCTGCAGACCCTAATCTCCATAATACACTTGCTCCTGTTCCCTCCAGCACTCTTTAATCCTACACTATTTATTCTGACACTGTTTATTCCAATACTGTGTTCTCACCGGAAAACCTTTTGCACAGCCACTTTGCAACGCCGTCAGAGTTGTTCCCTTCTATCACTCCCGTTGCTATTGCTTTCAGCTCATCTACAGCATTTTCCACAGCATATGCTTCATCCGCAATTTCAAACATTTCCAGATCATATCTAAGATTTCATTTTTCTGTTCCTCTGAAAAGATGTTTTTCGCAATTATCTCATAAGTATCATTTTGCAAAATCACGGATCCATTGTATGTAATGATGGGAATCTTTGCATGTAATCCTTTTGTTGCTTTAGATGCAGTAAGGTACGACCTTGCTGTAGCATAGGAAAAAATCATTCCTTTTGCCGTCAGTTCATTGATCACGCGGCTCGTATACTCAGAAATTTGGGCATCGCTGTGTAACAAATGCTCCCTACCTCTTCTCAAATTTTGTTTCTTATTTTACCATAATCACTGTCTCTTGTGAAGCAAAAAGCAAGCCATCCCAACAAAGTTCTTACTCCAGTTCACAAGTCACTTCCCAGTCCCCTTTCACACTCCCGTCTGTCACATAGAAAACACCATATAACTGCACCCCCTGCAGTTCACTTTCCTCTACAAGGAACCAATGCTCCTCAAACAAAATCCGTTCCCCATCTACCTCTTCCTGCCATCCTGCCGAAAAATCATTATGCCGTTCATTGCCCTCACTATCTAATATAAAAGGCTGCATATGCCTGTCAGCATTGCTGAAATTTCCGCGGCACGTCTGCACACGCAAGATGCCGTCCGAATACCCCACTCCGGTCACTGTAAGTGCCTCAATCATGCTTTCATCGGCTTTCACGATGTCCATAACCTTTGCTCCCGGAAGTGGTGAGCCATCCTCAGAGGCGCCTATATATTGATTCAGAATTTCCCTATCCCCTGAACCTCCCAAACCATTCAAAGACACCGCTTTCATCTGCGGTTCCATTATGATATTCTCTAATGAAATCTCCTTTTCTTCTTTACTGTCATTAACCAATAACTGGTGCACACGAAACCTTAATTTTCTCCTATCGTATTCACCATCGGTTGATACCGTAATCTTAAAATATGCCTTATCCTCCGCCTTATCATATTCCAGGAAGCTGCACCCGCCGGTATGATATGACGCGCCGTAAGCCTGCAGATCATAGCTGTCGTACAGATCAATCTTTCCTTTGATCAGGTTCTTACGACTGCCTTCTGCATCAGAGAAGGATACTATGATCTCCGCTGTTTGATCCTCAGCGTTTATTGCTTCCACCTGCATGGTAATGCCCTGACTGGTGTCACTCTCTTCTATCGGCAGCACGAAGTCTGTCAATGCGGGAGCATATTTTTCAATCATGTTATAAACTGCAGGAACCGTCTTTGCCGCAGCCGGCAGCAATGTCATAGTTAAGACCAGCATGACTGCGCAGGCTGCTGCCGCCGGGCGCATTATCAAAAGGAACATGCGACGCCGTCTCTCCTGCTTTTCTTCCAGCTTCCCCAGAATTCCGTCAAGGTAATCCGGTTTCGGGGAAATGTGATCATATGCCTGTTTATAATTCATTTTAAAATCTTCCATACTGCTTTTCCTCCATATAACTTTCTACTGATCATTTTCCAGTAATCCTTTTAACTTCACTCTTGCCCTTGTTAATTGCGTCCGCACAGTAGAAGGCTTCATCTTCAATACTTTGGAAATTTCCTCTATGGACATCTCTTCATAATAAAATAAATGAATGACGACTCTATACTTCTGCGGCAGTTGTTTCACTACATCAATAATGCCGTCCTCCGGCTGCTCCATCATGTCTGCCTGTTTTTGACAAGTCTTTTGTTCCAAATCTTCCTCCAGACTGACTACTCTTTGCCTCCAGGCCGTTTTCCAGAGATTCTTGCACATGTTTATGGTCACCCGCAGAAACCAGGCATGCTCATGCTCCACGCTTTCAAACTTCGGCTTTTTGTCAATATATTTGGCGAAAACTTCCTGATGGATATCCTCTGCGTCATATTTATTCTTAACCATTGAATATGCCATGCGATATACTGTGCCGGAATACTTATTGATTATCTCTAAATCATCTGCGCGCAACGATTTTCGACTCATTTCTCCACCACCTTTCATTGATAATACAAGTCAGCTCCGGAAAAAGCTACAATGGTAAACCAAAAAAGGAAGTACTGACCTCAAATAATTCAGTACTTCCACTTTCGTCAAATATGATCTTTCTGATTATTATAAATGCAGAAATCTGCCCACTCCTTGACTTTCCTTCCGACCTCTTGTGTATTTAGATCATCCACCATTAAGACATCCACTAAATATCCTCCGCCAGCACCTTCCGCTTCTGCCATTTTCCCGAAAGGAAATAAATCAGTCCGGGAACACCGCATCCGTATGGTGCCAGTCCATATCCAAGCACGAACCCGTAAAATCCCCAATCCAGCACAATGCCGAACAGCCAGCTCAGCCCGATCCGCAGCACCACTCCATCCAACAGAGAAAGTACCATACTGAGTCTCGCATTTCCAATCCCCTGAATGAAAGCATTGCTGCCCCGCATGATCGCCATGGCCGGGAACATCCACAAAATCGCCCTGATAAAAGTTCCTGACATTTCGTGCACCAGCGGATCATCTGAAAACAGCATAAACAGCTGCTTCCCAAGGCTAAGATAAATTATCATAAACACTACCGTCAACACAGCCGAATAAATCCAGGCATACCGGACCACCTCTTTGGTCCTCTTCTGCCGCCCGGCAGCAATGTTCTGGCTGATCATGGGCATCGCTGCATACTGAATTCCCTGAGAGATTTTGTTGACAATATCGTCGATCCTCACGCCCACTCCAAAGGTGGCAGATGCAACCACACCCACATCATTCACAAGTGAATTTACAAACATCATAGACAAATTGATACATCCTGACTGAATCGCCATTGGCGTTCCCAACTCCATGATCATTTTGACATATTTTTTCTTGAGCCGGAAGCTTTCCTTTCTAAAGTCAAAACCAAAAGCTTCTTTATTTTTATAAAGGAAATACAGGGAAAATACAAAGGAAACCGCCTGACCGATAATCGTTGCCAGCGCTGCCCCTGCTACGCCCCAGCCCATGATTCCCGTAAA